>NZ_WWFY01000242.1:0-23447 GCF_009864975.1 Pseudonocardia sp. SID8383 | reverse complement strand
GCCGCGGCGCGGACCGCGCGGAGCTCGTCGGCGTCGGCGGGGCCGCGGCCCGCCGGACGGGAACCGTAGAAGGCCCGGGTCCGCTCGGCGTCGACCCGCGGGACCGGCACGGTCAGTGCGTCGAGGGCGACACGCACGGGCCGATCAGTCCTGCCCGCGGCGGGTCAGCACCGTGGGGCCGTCCTCGGTGATCGCGACGGTGTGCTCGGAATGCGCGGTGCGCGAGCCGTCGGCGGAGCGGATCGTCCAGCCGTCCGGGTCGAACACGATCTTGTCGGTGGTCCGTGCGAACCAGGGCTCGAGTGCGAGGGTCAGCCCCGGGCGCAGGGTCAGGCCGCGACCGGCCCGCCCGGCGTTCGGGATGTGGATGTCGCCGTGCATGGTGCGGCCGAGGTCGTGCCCGCCGAACTCGGTGTTGACCGGGTAGCCGTAGTCGCGGGCGACCCCGCCGATGGCGGCGGAGATGTCGCCGAGCCGGTTGCCCGGCCGGGCCGCGTCGATCGCGGCCTCCAGGGCGTCCTCGGTGGCCCGGATGACGCGCAGGTCGCCCTCGTCGGCCGTCGTGCCGACGACGACCGTCCGGGCGGAGTCGGCGACCCAGCCGTCGATGCTGACGGCGATGTCGGCGCTGAGGACGTCGCCGTCGCGCAGGACGTAGTCGTGCGGGAGCCCGTGCAGCACGGCGTCGTTGACCGACAGACAGATGACGTTGCGGAACGGGCCGCGCCCGAAGGACGGGGCGTAGTCCCAGTAGCAGGACTCGGCGCCGCGTTCGGCGATCATGCCGCGCACGTGCTGCTCGATGTCGAGGAGGTTCACGCCGACGTCGGCGATCCGGCCGACCTCGGTGAGCACCTCGGCGACGAACCTGCCGGTCGTGTGCATCCGGTCGATCTCGGCCGGTGTCTTCAGTTCGATCACGGTATTACTATACCGGACCGTCACGGCTTGCCGGTACAGTAATACCGACCCTACCCTCGACGCATGGTCCGTCAGCCCCTCACGCCCGAGCAGATCGAGGCCGGCCGCCGTCTCGGCGCGCTGCTGCGCCGGGCCCGGGGCGACCGCGACCCGGTCGACGTCGCGCGGGCGGCCGGCATCTCCCCCGAGACGCTGCGCAAGCTCGAGACCGGACGGCTGCCGTCGCCCGGGTTCGGGACGATCGTGTGCCTGGGCGAGGCGCTCGGGGTGCCGCTGGAGGAGCTGGCGGCGGAGTGGCGCGGGAGCGACGTGGCCATGGAGGCGGCCGGGTAGCGGTGCCCCGGGTCTCCCGGGTCGTGCGCCGATCGGCCACCCGTCCGGCCGGCCCTCGCCGTCGACGACGCACCGGCCGGCACCGTCGAGCCACCGGCGCCACACGACCCGGTCCGGCCGCCGGTGGACCGGTCGCCCGTCCGCGTCGGACGCCTCGCGGTGGAACCGGCACACGAGCCCGTCGGACAGGCGCACGAACCCGACGGGCTCCACGGCTCCCGGGTACCCGACGCGGCCGGGTCCGTCGATCGGGTTGCGGCCCGCCGGAATGGCCGACGACGGGGTGAGGTTGACCGGAGCGGTGCCGGACGGCGCCGGACACCCGTGGGAGGAGCACGAGATGAGTGACGCGTCGGCCCCGTTCGACATGGCGGCGATGAACCGCGCCGTGATCGAGGAGTTCCGGGCGACCGGAGGACGGGCGGGCGGCATGTTCGAGGGCAAGCCGCTCGTGCTGGTGCACCACACGGGAGCCCGGTCCGGCACCGAGCGGATCGCGCCCCTGGTCCCGCTCCTCGACGGCGAGCGGATCTTCATCTTCGCCAGTAAGGGCGGCGCCGACACCAACCCGGACTGGTACCACAACCTCCTGGCGAACCCCGACACCCGCGTCGAGCTGGGCACCGAGACCCTGCCCGTGCGGGTGCGGGAGGTCACCGGTCCCGAGCGGGACGAGGTCTACGCCCGCCAGGTCGCACTGGAGCCGCAGTTCGGCGAGTACCAGCGCTCGACGGAGCGGACCATCCCGGTGCTGGAGCTGCAGCGGACCTGAGCCCGCACCCCGGTTCAGGCCCGCCGCGTGGCCGGCCGGTGGCCCGTCGATCAGTATCTGAGCGCGCTCGCGTGGGGCGCGCACAGCACTCCTGTACTGATCGACGGGACCTCGTCGTCGCCCGGGGTGGATGGGGCAGGATCCGCACTCCTCCCGCGGTGCAGGGGTGCACCGGTACCTCCACCGTGGCGATCACACCCGGCGCACCGACAGGCCGGCCGAGTTCCCGTCCACCCGACGGTCCCCGGCCCCGTGGTGGTGACCGGTCGTCGTCGGGCCTCGCCGGCCGGGCCGGCATGTACCGGATGCCCCGCCGTGACCATCGGGGCGGATGCCGTGGTCGGGGCAGGAAGCATTGTGACGCGCGATGTGTCCGACCGCGTTCTTGTCGCAGGGAACCCGGCCCGACTCGTTCCGCGAGTCATGAGGGAGCCACGTCCATCGACCCCGTTGCGATCGTCGGCATCGGGCACATTCCTGGACAGCTGGCGACCGCCTCCCACTCCACTGCAGTCCGTCGATATTCAGTCCGACCACCTCCGTCGCTCATGCCAGGATCACCTCATGTCGACGCTGCGAACCGTGGGACGTCTGACCGGGTGGGCATGCATAGCGATCGGTGGGATCCAGCTCGTCGGCGGAGCACGCGGGGAGCCGGGCATGACCGACGACGCGACGGTCGACTCACACGTTCGCTTCATGGGGCCTGTCTTCGCCGGCTACGGGGTCGCCTGGCTCGACGCCGTGGCCGACGACGAACCGGACCTGGACCGCATGCGGCTCCTCGCCGGCCTGATGGCCCTCGGGGGGATCGGACGGCTCGCGACCCGCGCGACCCTGAGCCGACCGCACCGGTTCCATGACCTGCTGCTCGCAGTCGAGCTCGCCGCACCGGTCGTCACGGAGGTAGCGGGCCACCGTGAGCGTCGAGGTCGGTGAGGATCGCGCGGTCAACGACGCCGAACGAGGGATCGCACTCGGCATCGCCGAACGACGACGCGGACAGCCGCAGTCCCCGGACCGTGGAGGTCCGGCGTGAGCACGCTGTGGAGCGTCCAGGATCTCGCCGACTGGTTCGGCGTACCGGTCCAGACCGTCCACCAGTGGCGGAACAAGGACTACGGCCCGCGCGGGGTCGAGGTCGGCAAGCACGTCCGGTTCCGCCCCACCGAGGTTGAGCGCCGACTGGACTCCCTCGACCGGCGGGCTGCCTGTTCGAGTGCAAGGTCGACGCCGACCGGCAGGACGGCACCATGCACGCTGACATCTCGGTAGCCGGACGCCCTGGACCGCACCCGGACGCTCGTCGACACCGCGCTCGGTGCGGGTCTGCGCTGACGATCCGAGTCAGGTGATCGTGTACCGGATGTGTACCCGCAGGGGTGCCCGTCGGAGAAACCGCAGTTCAGACGTCCGGATTCAGGTACAGACTGCGCTTGGAGATGTACTGCCGCTGGGGAAACTCCGACCACCCGAAACACCGCCGATCCAGCCTCTGACCAGCCGACTCAGTGGTGGTGGCCGGTCGTCGTTGGGTGTCGCTGGCCGGGCTGGTTTGTACCGGATTTGTACCCGCGGGCCCGCACACCGGGGCTGCACCGTTGGGAACCGACCCACCGCAGCCTCGGCGGAGCTGATCCGCTTCGCTAGCCATGCGGGCCGGTCCCGTAGCGTTCGCCGCTGATGCATGCATCTCCCCGGACCGCCGAGCGACGAGGCGGAGGACTGGGCGATTCGCTGGCTCTGACGCTGACGTCGGTGTTCAACTCCGTCGCAGGTCTGCTCGGCTTCCTCATCGCCGCCTGGGTGATGCCACAGGAAGAAGTCGGCCGGGCCACGGAGTTCGTCTCGGCAATGCAGTTGATCGGCGGTGCCGCGCAACTCAACCTCGGCATCGGCATCATGCGCTGGCTACCCGGATCCGGCCGGAAGTCCGTTCGCCTGGTGTTCGGCAGCCTCCTGATGATCATGCCGCTGTCGGGGCTCGCCGGACTCGTCTACGGGCTAATCGTGCCGCGCGTGGCAGAGGTTGCCGCCGGGGACGGCCCGTTCGCATGGGGCCTGCTGCTGCTCGTCCTCGGGTGCGCCGGGTGGGGTGTATTCGTCGTCCACGACTTCGTCATGGTGGCGGCGGGACGTCCGTGGCTTGCCGTCTGGCGTAGCGGCACGTTCGCAGTCGCCAGGATCGGTCTGCTTGCGGCCCTTGGTGCCGGTCTCGCCTCACAGGGGATGGTCCTGTCGTGGGTGATCCCCGTCGTCGTCTGGATCTCGGTCGGGACCGTGGCGCTCTGGTTCGTGGTCCGACGGTTCGCGACCGCCGGCGGAGAGGGGACGCTGCCGAGTAGAGCGTCGATGGCCGCGTTCCTGGCACCGACAGCGGTGGCCCAGTTCGGTGCAGTGCTGCTCTACAACCAAATCCCACTGCTGGCGAACTTCCGCATGGGCAACACCATCGGCGCCGTCTTCTTCATCGCCTGGCAGGCGACTGTCGTCGTCGACACGGCCGCTGTGTTCTTCACCAACTCACTGGCCGTCCAGAGCGCCCGTGAACCTCACCGAGCAGACGAACTCGCCCGCTCGACCCGACGTCGGATGCTGCTGGTGTTCGTGCCGCTACTCGCCCTGGGAGCTGCGCTCGGATGGCCGGTCCTGCGCATTCTGGGCGAGGGCTACACGATCGGCGCGCCCATCATCGCCGCTCTGATGGTCGGGGTTCTCCTCCGCCTCGTCGTGGTGTTCGAACTCGCCCGACGCCAAGCCGACGGCGACGGCACCGGCTATGCCCGTCTGTCCCTGCTCAACTGCGGCCTGGTCGTCGTCATCGCATGGCTGGTACCCCTGCCAGCGCCCGAGACAGCCCATCCGGCGCTCGTCATGCTGCCGTTCGTCATCGGCTACGTCGTGGTCCAAGCTGCCTTCGCCGTCACCCTCACCGTCCGGGACTATCGCAAGCGAACGAGAACGAGGTGAGCGACCTGTACGCCCTGTAGAAGCCAGGGCCGCCATGCCCTGCGGTTGACCGCTCGTAGCTGCACCAAATTGCATTTGCAGGCAAGGGGCGCTCCCTGAACTACTGAGCGTCGTCCGGACACCTGGCGGCCCGGCGAGGGCGTCAGACGTGGAAGCGGAACGAATCAGCGCGATCCGTGGACCTGCGGCGTTCGCGATCTAACATGCCCCGACCAGCGTGAACGTGCTCGGACGACTGTTGCTGTCTATCGCCGCTGGTGGACGCGCTGACGAACGGCTGACGAACAGCTACCCCGCTGCGCGGCCTGTCGGCAGACTGCCCCGATGTCGTCTGCTCCCCCACCGATCGCGGCAGTCATCGACGCGCTGGTCGACAATCCGGTCCACCCCGAGGACGTCCGCACCCTGGCGCCATCTGCTCCGGGTCTCTACGCCTGGTGGGCGCCTCCCGCCATCCTCCCTGCTCTGCCGGGTCTTCCCCACCCCGTAGTGCCGGACCTGAGGCTCCTCTACGTCGGCCTCGCGACAAAGCTCCGCGCGCGGCTCGCGTCGAACCACATGCGCCGGAGTGGCAGCTCCACCCTTCGACGCACCCTCGCCGGCCTACTCCTCGATGAGCAGGAGTACCGAACACGTTGGACCGATCGCGTCGTTCTCGTCGACGACGACGAAGCCCGACTGACCGAGTGGATGGCCGAGAACCTGCGCGTGTCCTGGTGTGAGTACCTGACCCCGCGGGACGTTGAACCTGATGTCATCCGGGCTCTCCAACCGCCCCTCAACATCGACCACGCCTCGGGGCCCACGACTCAGGTCATCAAGGCAGCTCGACAGCGCTACTACGACAGTGCGGGGTCTCGTCCTTGAGCCACGACCTGCCGGACCCTCAACCCGCGGAGACAAGATCCACTTCTTCCGACTGCGCTCGACGTTCGCCGTCACATCTCGTGCACTGCGCGGACTCGCTGCCGCATCTTCCACCGCCGACGGTCCGCCGCCGGTGTCTGCCGTTGAATTCCGGGGGTAAACCGGGGACGAGCCCGCTTCCCCGCGCCGTCTGAGTTCCATCCCGTCGACCTGCCGCAGAGCGACCGTGCGGGCCCCTTGGGCGGCCCTCGACGCAACCGCATCCGACCATGCCACGCGCCCCACGGGTGGCCGTGCGGTACGCCCTCCGGGAGGACGGCGGGGATAGCACGGCGCCACCATCCCGGAGACCCGCCCCCCTCGGCGAGGGGGCAGTTGCTCCTACCTTGATCGATGCCTCCGGAGAGCCAAGGCGACGACGTACTCCGCCGTTGCCGTCAGCTTCGCTGATCAGCGACGACGCGAGGCTCGGACCGTCACGTGCTCGCCTGGTGGTCTCCTGGAGTGTCGGAGCGGTAGGGCAAGATGCACTCCATGCAGAGCGATCTCCTGATGCGGGCTGAGCGGAATCGGATTGCGGCGCTCGCTGGCCTCGACTCAAATTCGCAGGACTCGCTGGGCCAGTTCTTTACGCCAGCCCGTGCAGCTGCTCTCATCGCTTCCATGCCTCGGCTCCCCCAATCCGAAACAATCCGGGTACTCGATCCGGGCGCCGGCTCGGGCATGCTGGCAGCGGCTCTGGTGAATCGGATACTTGCCGAAAACCCTGATGTGTCAGTCCACGTTGTCGCAGTGGAGTGCGACAACGTGGTAGTCCCGCAGCTGCTAGACACGCTCGAAGCTTGCAAGATCGCTGGCAAGGGGTGCGTCACGTTCGAGGTGGTCGAAGCCGATTTCATCACCGCCTCCACAGGAATGACTGCGGACGGACGCTTGAATGATTTTGACATAGTTATCCAGAACCCTCCTTATGCGAAGCTGGCGGTCTCATCCCCGGCCCGCAAGGCCGTACGTCAGTCGGGCGTCGACGCCCCCAACCTATATGCCGCGTTCCTGGCGCTCGGGGCCGCCGCGCTCAAACCTGGTGGTCAGGTGGTGGCGATTACGCCCCGCTCGTTCTGCAACGGGCCATACTTCGGCGCATTTCGGTCCTACCTCCTCGATCAAATTACCCTCGACCGAGTGCATGTTTTTGAGTCACGCTCGACCGTGTTCGCCGACACCGGCGTACTACAGGAGAATGTGATCATTTCCGGCACTAATGGAACTGATCATGACCAGGTACTTCTGTCCGTGAGCAACGGCCACGAGGACGACGTTGCGCAGCGTGAGGTGCCATACATCGACGTTGTGCGTCCCGACGATCCCCACAAATTCATCCGGATCGTCACCAACGACGAGGACACCAAAGTCGCCGAACAAATTCTTGCCCTACCCGACACTCTTAACTCCCTCGGAATTACAGTCTCGACGGGCCGCGTCGTCGATTTCCGGTCGCGCGAGTGCCTTCACGTCACGGCCGAGGCGGGCGCACTTCCGCTGATCTATCCTGGCAACCTGCGGAACGGAATGATCGAATGGCCGCGATCCATTCGCAAGCCGCAATGGTTTCTGCCAGTAACAGCGAGAGACCAAAATTTCCTCGCACCCGAAGGGTGGTACTGCGTAGTCAAGCGGTTCTCCTCCAAGGAGGAACGCCGGCGCATCGTCGCCGCAGTGTGGTCACCTGAGCGGACACCCGGGCCGGTTGCCTTCGAGAATCACGTCAATGTATTTCATGTGCGCGGCAAGGGCCTCGACCGTAGTACCGCTTACGGGCTATCGATGTGGCTAAATTCATCCTTGGTCGACAGATTCTTCCGCACCTTCTCTGGCCACACCCAGGTCAACGCCACCGACCTGCGCACCATGCGGTTTCCCAGCCCGGATGCTCTGCGGCGGCTAGGCTCGCTCACGCCGGAGCGACTGCCCGAACAAATCGAAATTGACACTCTGGTCAGCCAGATGTTGAATGCGAGGAGCGCGGCAGCGTGAATACTGACATGCTCGGCGCAGCCCGTCAAATTCTCCAGGCATTCGGCATGGACGATGAGCGCTCCAATGACCGATCTGCCCTGACCCTGCTCGCGCTGCTCCACCTGCGACCCGGTGACGAGTGGGCCGACGCTACCAATCCAATGCTGGGGACCCGCGCAATCATGGACTGGATGCGTGAAGAGTACGGGCGCGACTACGCCGCCAACTCTCGCGAAACAATTCGACGATTCACCCTGCATCAATTCGCCGATGCGCTGCTAGTCGAACAGAACCCTGACAAGCCAGACCGGCCGGTAAACTCCCCGAAATGGAATTACCAGCTGACGTCAGAGGCGCTCGACGTGATTCAGAAGTTTGGGACGCCAGGGTTCGATATCGGATTGGCCACCTACCTTGCGAAGGCGCCCGGCCTGAGAGCTCGGTACGCCGCGGCCAGGGAGATGAATCGGATACCGGTCACGCTGCCAAGTGGTGCCCCGTTCACCCTGTCCCCTGGCGGCCAGAATGTACTCCTCAAGCAGATGATCGAGGATTTCTGCCCACAGTTCACACCGAGGGGTGAAGTGCTCTATGTCGGGGATGCCGATGCAAAATGGGCGCTTTACGAGGAAGAGCGACTCACTGAACTAGGAGTGACAGTCGACCAGCACGGTAAAATGCCCGACCTCGTCGTGTACCAACCTGACAAGAACTGGTTGGTACTCATGGAAGCTGCGTCATCGCACGGGCCCGTCGATGCGAAGCGGCACGGTGAACTCGCATCTCTATTCAGGGAAGCAGATCCAGGACTGGTTTACGTCTCATGTTTTCCTGATCGCAAGGAAATGCGAAAATACCTTGCAAGTATCGCGTGGGAGACCGAGGTTTGGTGCGCAGAGGACCCCACGCATCTCATCCACTTCAACGGCGAACGCTTTCTAGGACCGTACGACGGGACTAACAACAGATGAGATCCAGAACCAACAGGGCGGTCCGAAACCGCATTTGACTGCCAGACCCCCGTCGGCGGTGGCCAGCCAGCCGTTGATCGTGAATTCGCAGGTCGACGGTCCGAGCTCGCCCATAGGCGTAGGGTGGCGCGCACGTCGATTACCGCTCAGACGCCTTCAGCTTGGGAATCCGATGCACGTCGCCGGATCCGGGCCCTGACCTGCAAGGTCGGGGTGCTCGCGGGTGACCGCTGTTGACCCCTCTGGACCGCCCCCTGTATCGCCCGTTCGTCGCACGCAGCTGCCGCGCTGCTGCTCTGCCAGTGCCATCCCGTCGACCTGCTGCAAGCCGACCGCACGGACGACCGTGGGCGGCCCTCGACGCAGCCGCCAGCCGATCTCGTAAAGCTCCGCCCACGGTCGTTCGTGTGGTAGCCCGGAGGGAGGTCGGCGGGATGGCACGCCCACCATCCCGGAGACCAGCCCGCCCGGCGAGGGCATCTTGCCCTACTTGTTGCCCCTGGCCAGTACTGCCGACTCGATCCACGACTCGATGTTCGTCGAGATGTGGTTGTACACCAGGGTGCTTGTCGTGTAGGGCGGGTCGTAGGTATTCACGTAGTCTGACATCGGTCGCCCGTTCGCCATTGTAATACCCGTGAACGGATTCGCACCCTTCTGGGACTGGCTTTCGCTACTGTCCTTAATATTGTGAATGTGGATACCAAGGACCCCCTTGCCGTCATTCCAGCCCTTCTCAATCTCATATCGTACCCACGGGCGAGATGCGGTCTGGGCGCCAATGAGCACGACCACGCACCCCTTACCGCTCATCTGGCTGTCGATCCAGTTCTGGATCGCCTTGTGACCCTTACGCCACACCGTTTCCCACTCGTTGCTCGTCAGCTTCGGCTGGGCTTCGATTGCGTTGATGTTACGGACGGTCTGGACTCGCCAGTTGTCTGGTTCGTAGTGGAAGCTGTAAAAGACTCGTCGTGCCACCTGTAGTACTCCTTGCTAGATTGGGTGCACTGGATCATCGGAATCGCCACCCGGTTCCGTTACTGTCAATAGCCAATATTGAGGAGCCTCAGTGAACGAAGCCCCTACGCGAGCCCGGAGAGAGGGTCCACGATGTGCCTTCTGCGAGATTGTTGCCGGCCGCGCTCCGGCCTCGACGATCGGGAGGTGGGACGGTTTTATGGCATTCGTTCCTAAAAGACCTGCGACCGCCGGTCACACTCTACTTATCCCACTCGAGCATGTTTCAACTGTTTGGGACTTGTCGGCGCCTATCGCCTCAGGTCTTGCAGTCCGTGTCCTTGAAATCGCGCATGCGATGCGGTCCGCTCTAGAACTCGACGGACTGAACGTGATCCAGTCGAATGGCCGCGCAGCTACTCAGACCGTAGATCACTTGCACGTTCATCTAGTCCCCCGATACGACCAGGATGCGATGGGTAGCATTTGGCCAGATAACGCGCCCGTTGATGCACTCTCTGCGAAGGGTGCTTCCTCTCGAATTAGGGCGAAACTGGACTCGGCGGTGAGGGTGGAGGAATAGTCGGCTGGAATAATATGGCGAGCACTATACCCGTAGCGATAAGAAGCGGGTAGTAGGTAGTTAAGGTGAGCGAGAAGAATACTCGCACCCGGCTAGACGTTCTAAATCTTGCATACGGGACTAAGTTCATAGAGAACCTGCCGTTGTGGTCGGTAGAGATATTCCGCCGCACGTGGTTGTAGAGGTGCCGGAATAGCCGTTCCTGACGAAGGTAGTAGGCATCAAGGAGCCAGAATGCGGCAACAATGATCGCACCCATTGCAGCTACTCGGCCGTCCACCCTGTTAACGGCAAATCCAAATGAGGCTGCTGCGATAGTGAGTGTCCAACCCTTTATGTAGAAGGAGTTGGACGCGAGTCGAGTTACAATCGCTTGGATAAATTCGAGGTGCTTGACATTCTCGGCGCGGTCCGTTTCGGATGGAGCGTCCGTCGGGGAGGTCTCATCGTCTGCATCCACTACATGAAGTTAGCGGCTTTCTCGGTCCTGGTTGTGGCCGCGCGCTGGCCGGGGACCGGCCGGAGGCCGCATGCCCCGGCCAGCGGGAAGCGGCGCGGCGCCACAGGCGCCGCCTTGATGATGCATGGAGAGTTTCGACACCGGCGCGCTTCGGCTCCATGTCCTGGCTCGCCGAGTGGCCGAGATCGGCTGGTGGGACGCGCATAGAGTTGTCGGCGATGCCTGAGACGCCGACGCCCGGTGAGGCCCGTTCCCTCGCCCAACAGCTCCTCGAACCGCTGCACCGCCGCTGGGCCCACGTCCAGGCCGTGGCGGAGAAGGCACGCGAGCTGTCTCCTGCGGTCGACGAGCAGGATCGCGAGCTGCTGGTCGTCGCGGCATGGCTGCACGACATCGGCTACTCCCCCGACGTCCGTGACACGGGCAGCCATCAGATCGACGGCGCCGCCTACCTGGAGCGCTTGGGCTATCCGGACCGTCTGTGCGCCCTCGTCGCCCACCATTCCGCTGCGTCGTACGAGGTGGCTCACCGCGGCCTCGCCGACCGTCTGACCCACTGGGAGTGCGAGCGGTCCCCGGTCTCCGATGCGCTGTGGACCGCGGACATGACGACCGGTCCGGCTGGGCAGCGGATGGGCTACCCGGAGCGCCTGGAGGAGATCCTGGAGCGCTACGAGCCGGACTCGGTGGTGGCGCGGGCGATGACGGCGGCTCGGACGTCGATCGAGATCGCGATCGATCAGACGATGATCCGGCTGGAGCGGACCAAGTTCAGTTGATCTGCGGGGTGGGATCGCCGCGTAGCGCGTCGTTGATCCGCCGGCGCATGGACGGATGAATCGTCAGGCCGTCGATGTCGGCGGGCTCGACCCACTTCGCGGCCTTGGTCTCGGTGCCGTCCTCGCGCAATGTGCCGCCGGTGGGGCGGGCGTGGAAGCACACGGAGAACTGCTGGCGGACCTCGCCGTCGTCGTAGGCCATGACGTGGCCGGGGTCGGTGTAGATCCCGACGAGCCCGGTGATCTCGACCGACAGCCCGGTCTCCTCGGCGACCTCGCGCACTGCGGCGTCGGCGATCGACTCCCCCAGGTCCATGCCGCCGCCGGGCAGGGCCCACTTGTCGTTGTCGATCTTGTGGATCATGAGCAGCCGCCCGCGGTCGTCGCGTACGGCGGCGGTGGTCGACGGCACGATGCTGTTCGCCTGCGGGGCGTCGGGGTCGTGGAAGTAGTCGATGCGGCCCATGACTCAAGCATGGCGCACGTTCACTTCTCGATGGGCGTTCCCGAGTCCCAGACCTCCTCGAACGAGCGCATGAAGTGCTCCCACATCCGTCCACCAGGGACACGGCGCAGGTGCACGACCGGGGAGTGTCCGGCCGGGGCGCCGTAGGCGTGGCCGTTGACGAGCAGGTCCTGGTCGAACCGGAAGAGCGAGTTGTAGAGCGTCGTGCCGTGGGTGCGGACCTCGATGCCGGGCAGGCCGACGACGTCGCGCAGGTAGCGCCGGTGGAGCTGGATGCGTCCCTCCAGGCCGCCGCTGGTGCCCTCCTCCTCGGCGCGCAGGCGGACCGCGTCGGAGGTCTCGTCGCCGATCAGGAAGCGGCAGCGCACGCCCTCGCGGGACTTGGTGCGCAGCACCTCGGTGATCTCGTGCTGCTCGAAGAGGAACGACCCGGCGTAGGTCAGGATGTCCATCGCCTCGCGGGCGGAGCCGTAGAGCTGCTGCCAGGTGTCGTGCGGGACCGACGCCCGGGTCGGGTGGAGCTCCAGGAGCTCGGCGACGCTGGCGGACTGGGTCACCTGCTGTCCCAGGATCTCCGGCCAGAGGTACGCCTCGTCGACCTCCAGGGCGCCGGCCACCGCGACCCGGTGTGTGCGGTGCGGCAGGCGTCCCTTGGTGATCCAGCGTTCGACCGTCTTCGGGTCCACGCCGATGCGCTCGGCCAGTCCGGTGGGGTGCAGGCGGGCCGCGACGATCGAGCCGCGGAGCCGTTCGTTCGTGGTCATGGGACCTCCTGGGACGGTCGACCACAGCAGGGACGATTTTAGCGTCCTCAAAACGTCCTGTCACGTCCCTTGTTGGCGGTGCCGACGTCCCCCGTGGTCCAGGTCTCATAGATCTACGCCAACGACGAGACGAAGGGGCGCAAACGATGAAGAACCTCCCGGTGGTGCTGGACGGCTACAAGCTCACGGTGGTGGAGCCGCCCGCACCCAAGACGCGCGAGGACGCCAACGGCGCGCAGATCCCGGTGACCGACCGGGACGGCGTCGCGCAATTCGTGGTGTCGCTGTTCGCCAAGCTCCAGGTCGGTCCCGGTGAGCGGTCGCCGAAGGGCGAGGAGATCAAGGTGACGCTGGCGACCGACCCGGGCAACGACTTCCCAGAGGACAGCCGGGTCCAGCTCATCGACCCGCGGATCAACCCGTACTCGATCGAGTCGGGCGACGGCCGCACGGTGTCGGGCATCGCCTTCAAGGCGCTGGGGCTGCGTCCGGCGCACCCGATGCCCGCTCGGCGCGGCAAGGACAACGAGGGCGAGTAGCAGTACCCGCCGCAATTCTGAGCGGCGTAGTTCTTCCCGCCGGACCGGTTCCGGCAAATCCGAGCAATTCCGCGATGGGGACACCTGTGTCTCCGATCAGGGGTGATCGCCGGTGATGTGTGGCGAATGCAGCGGTAGCCGCGCCTGCGACGTGTGCGAGGGCTACGGCGACTCGACCGACGGTGTCGAGTGCGAGGCGTGCAGCGGTTCCGGGGCCTGCCCGGGCTGCTTCGGAGAAGGCGAGACCAGCGACGCCCGGTCGCCGGTCGGGACGGAGGCACAGCGATGAACACGACCACCACGAACCGGCCGCGGGTGACCGCGGGAGTCGGCCGACTCGTCCGGCGTCTGGAGCACGAGCGTCGGACCTGGATCCGTTCCTACGGCTCGGAGGTCGCGACCGAGCAGGCGTGGCGGGCCGGTGTCGCGGAGGGCCTGCGGCTGGCGCAGGTCGCGATCCGCAAGGGGGTCTGACCGATGGCGCTCACTCTCGGACCCCGCGACCGGCTCAGGACCCTGCCCAAGGTCAACCGGCGCGCACTGCGCAAGTACGGCGAGTTCTGGCGGGCGCTGCAGCTCGTCGGGGACGCCCTCGCCGACGCCGAGAAGGTCGCCGCGAAGGCCACCGACGCCAAGCCCCGCAGGAACGGCAAGGGCAGCTCGGCGAAGGCCGGCGCCGACGGACGGCACTGGTCGGTCGCCTCCCCCGACGAGATCTCCGCGTTGGCGAAGAAGGCACACAGCTCCCTGCGGGTCATGGCCTCGTCGGCGCAGAAGTGGGAGGCCGAGCTGGTCTCCCGGGAGTGGAGGAAGTGACGTGTCCAAGGCAGTCGACCGGACCGTGGACGAGCTGGACGCCGCAATGCGGGAGCTGAAGCGCTCGCTGCACGGCATCCCGTACCGCACGGGCGGTTTCAAGAACACCCACGACAACCTCGCCCGCGACGTCGCGCACCTGACGGTGCAGCTCGACTCGGCACGCGGCGCACTGCGCGAACAGAAATGACCACCTGGGTGGTGGGACGCCCGCCGATCTGATTCTTGGCGGAAACACCGGCGGGCGTCCCGCTACCCGACTCGAACTCGTGAGGACCGGTAGCAATGAACAAGCGTAGTAGCACTGCAACCCGCATCAACGGCCCGGCCCGCCACCACGCGGGACGCGCCACCCGTCCCCCGGGCCGCGAGGTCCAGGCCGCTGCCTGGCTGCTCCGACACCCGGGCTTCGCCCTGGTGCCGCTGTTCGGTCTCGGCCTGGCTGCGACCCTCGGCCCGCTCGGCGCCGGGCTCACCGTCGCTGCCGCAGTCGTCGCCGTCCTCGTGTGGTGGCGCGTCCACCCGGCGACGTTCGACCGGTTCGCCGCCCCGCGGCTGAGGTCCTCGTGGCGCCGTTGGACGGTCTACCGCGGCCGACGCTGGGCCCAGCTCATGTCCGACACGGGACTGACCCGCGAGCACCGCCACACCGGAGACCAGCTCGTCCCCCGCGTCCTGCGGGTCCGCTCCTCCTCGCCGTCGATCGACACCGTCTACGTCCGCATGGTCCGAGGCCAGGACGTGGCCTACTGGCAGGAGAAGGCTTCGGTCCTGTGGGAGGCGTTGATCGCCCACCGTGTCGCGATCACCCGGCACCGCCCGGGAGTCGTCGCGATCGTCATCGAGTGGGAGCTGCCGTTCACCCGCACGATTCCGGCACCCGACATCCCCGAGACCGTCGACGACGTCGACCTGCGGGCACTGGAGATCGGCGACAACGAGCACGGCCAGCCCTTCACCGCCTCCGTCGTCGACGGACACCGCCTGGTCGCCGGCCGCACCGGCTCCGGCAAGGGGTCGGTCCTGTGGGGCACGCTGCGCTCCCTCGGGCCGTGCCTGCGCGACGGCGTCGCCCGGGTCTGGATGGTCGACCTCAAGGGCGGGGTGGAGACCGAGCAGGGCGCGCCCCTGTTCCACCGCTACGCCACCACGATGGGCGAGGCACTGGAGCTGTTGACCGAGTTCCGCGACGCCATGCGCGACCGGCAGGACTGGATGCGCGACAACAACATCCGCCGCTGCACCCCGTCGGACGAGACACCGGTCGAGCTGCTGGTCATCGACGAGATGGCCATGCTCACCGCCTACGGCGACCGTTCCGCCGTCCGCGACGCCCTCCGGCTGCTCGCCGAGATCATGACCCAGGGCCGGGCCTCGCTGTTCACTGTCCAGGGCTACCTCCAGGAGCCCTCCAAGGACGTCCTCGACGTCCGCGAGCTGTTCACCCAGCGGATCTGCCTGGCCGTCACCGCGGCCAGCCACGTCGACATGGTCCTCGGCGAAGGGGCCCGCGAGCGCGGAGCACTGGCCGACGAGGTCCCCGGCGACGACCGGCACGCCGGTGTCGGGTTCGTCATCGACCACGGCTCCCGGCTGCCGGTCCGCTTCCGCGCCGCCTACGTCACCGACGACGACATCGCCGAGCTGGTGCAGCGCTGCGCACCCCGCGACGCCCAGGTCATCGAGCTGACCGGGGATCGGGGCGCCGCCTGATGGGCGCCACCACCGCATGGGCCCTGCGCACCTGGGCCAAGCTGACCCTGCTGTTCGCCCTGATCGTCGGCGCCACCTGGCTCTACCTCGGCACCGCCTCCGGCTGGTTCTGGATCGTCACCGGTGGAGCCGTCGTCGCCGAGTGGTACGTCATCCGCCAGCTCGCCCGCGAGTGGTCCTGGGAAGCCCGCGCCACCTGGTGGTGGTCGGCATGACCGGCACCGTGCAGGACGCGCTGTTCGGAGACCCGGTCACCGTCGAGACCGACGACCACGGCCCGGCCGCCACACAGGACCCGCGCGAGGTCGCCCGCATCGTCGCCGCCGCCCAGGAACCCGGCTTCCTGGTCGTCGAACGCACCGGACACGTCCTGCGCTCCGACCCCGCCCGCCCCGGATGCGCCGACGCCGTGTCCCGCCACGACGGGGACACCGTCGTCCAGCTCCTCGACACCGGACACCTCCGGTTCGGGGGCACCCACCACGTCCACCACAACGGGTCCGAAGGCCCGGCCCGCTCCGTGCTGGTACCCAAGGCGACCCGCGACATGGTGGGCCGCTGGGACCACCTCCGACCGATCCCGGAGCGCGCACCGACGGACAAGCCGACGAAGGCGCCGCAGCGCTCCACCGGGGTGATCGGCGTCGACGTCGTCGAACCGGGCAAGGCCCTGGTCATCCTCGGCACCACGGGCGAAGGCGGGACCGTCCTGCGCGACGACGGCCGCTACCGGGTCGAGAACGACCACGGCGCACTCGTCGGC
The DNA here is from genome assembly GCF_009864975.1 of Pseudonocardia sp. SID8383. Lineage (NCBI taxonomy): Bacteria > Bacillati > Actinomycetota > Actinomycetes > Pseudonocardiales > Pseudonocardiaceae > Pseudonocardia > Pseudonocardia sp. SID8383. The sequence goes on along the minus strand of NZ_WWFY01000242.1, from coordinate 6,754 downwards.
CACGCGTCCAGCTACCGGGCCGCTGCCCGGCTCCTGGCTCGCTACCACGGCTTCACACCGGGGCCGGTCGAGATCGAGCACGAGCACCGCACCTACCGCCGCTGAGCAGTCCCACGCTCCGGCCCGGCCCCGCCGCGTGAGACCAGCTCCCGGCGGGGCCAGTGCCACCCCACGACCACATCCCGGGAGGGATGCCGCCATGACGGCTACCACGACCACCCAGCACGAGCACGACCTCTCGCACCTGCTCCGATCCTCCGGCTTCCAGACCTGGCGCCGCGAGGTCACCGCCATCGGCGGCTGCGCCGCCCCCATCCACCTCACCGGCTCATCCCACATCTACGACCGCGCCACCGGCACCGTCCTCGCCGAACGCGACGGCGAGATCGTCGCCCCCTGCGGCAACCGCCGAGCATCGGTCTGCCCGGCCTGCTCGGACCGATACGCCTCCGACGCCTACCACCTCATCCGCTCCGGAATGGCCGGCGGAAAGGGCGTCCCCGACACCGCCGCCGCCCACCCGCGGGTGTTCGCCACCCTGACCGCACCCTCGTTCGGGCCCGTCCACACGCGACGGGTCACCGCCCGCGGCCTCGTCATCCCCTGCCGCTGCGGCGACAAGCACCACCGCGACGACCCGCGCGTCGGCACCGCGCTCGACCCGGACACCTACGACTATGTCGGCGCGGTCCTATGGCAGGCCCACGTGGGCACGCTGTGGGACCGGTTCGCGATCCGGCTACGCCGCACCCTCGCCGCGATGCTCGGCATCAAGGTCCGCGACTTCCGCGACCACGCCCGCCTGTCCTACGCCAAGGTCGCCGAGTACCAGCGCCGCGGACTCGTTCACTTCCACGCCGTCGTCCGCCTCGATGGCCCCGACGGGCCGTGGACCACCCCACCCGCCGGCCTCACCGCCGACGGGCTCAACTCCGCGATCCGGGACGCTGCGCGCACCGTCTCACTCGTCGTCGACCGGCCCGACGGCGTCCCGCTGGCACTCGCGTGGGGCTCGCAGGTCGACGTCCGCCCCATCACCTCCACCACCGCAGTAGCGCTGGAGAACGACGACGGCGAGATCACCGACAACGTCCTGGCCGCCTACGTCGCCAAGTACGCCACCAAGGGCACCGGCAAGTCCGAGGCGACCGACCGCCCGATCCGCGACATCGCCCACCTCGACCACCTCGACATCACCCCGCACCACCGACGGCTCATCGAGACCGCCTGGGAGCTCGGCGGACACGAGCAGTACGAAGGGCTGAACCTGCGGCGCTGGGCGCACATGCTCGGGTTCCGCGGCCACTTCCTCACCAAATCCCGCGCCTACTCGACGACCTTCGGTGCGATCCGCGGGGACCGGCGCACCTACCGGCTCGGGGAGACCCTCGCGGCCCTCGACACACCCACCGACGTGGGGTCGGTGCTGGTGGTCAACGACTGGGCCGTGGTCCACATCGGGCACCGCAACGACGCGGAACGGGAGATCGCTCTGGGCATCGCCGAACGACGACGCGAACAGCGGCGGTCCCCGGACCGGGGAGGCCCGGCGTGAACAAGCTGTGGAGCATCCAGGATCTCGCCGACTACCTCGGGGTGCCGGTCCAGACCGTCTACCAGTGGCGGAAGAAGGACTACGGCCCGCGCGGGGTCAAGGTCGGCAAGCACGTCCGGTTCCGCCCCGCCGAGGTAGAGCGCTGGCTGGATTCCCTCGACCGGCGGGCTGCCTGATGCCCGTCGACGACCTCTGGTATCTGCGGGCGAAGGACCCGGCGACGGGCCAGCGACGCCCCTCGAAGCGCCACGGCCGCGGGAAGCGCTGGCGGGTCCGATGGGTCGACCCACAGACCGGCGAGCCCCGTACGGAACTGTTCGAGCGCAAGGTCGACGCCGACCGGCACGACGTCAACATGCACGCCGACATCTCCCGCGGGCAGTACATCGACCCTCGGGCCGGTCGGGTCACCGTCGCCGAGTACGCCGAGACCTGGCAGACGACGCAGCTCCATCGGGACTCGACCGCCGATCTTGTGGAACGCGCGCTCCGGCTCCACATTGTCCCGGTGCTCGGGCACCACGCGATGGCGGACGTGCGGCCGAGCCACCTGCGGGCCTGGGTGAAGGAGACCTCGACGGTCCTCGCGCCGTCGACGGTGCACCTGGTGTTCAGCTATCTGCGGTCGCTGTTCGGGGCCGCGGTGTCCGACCGGGTCATCGCCTCCTCGCCCTGCTCCGGGGTCCGGCTGCCGGAGATCGACAAGCGCGACTACTTCATCCCGGGCCCGGAGAAGGTCCACGCGCTGGCCTCGCTGATCGCGGAGCGCTACCGCGCGGTCCCCTACGTCGCGGCCGGGTGCGGCCTGCGGGGCGGCGAGATCTTCGGCCTGGAGCTGGACGACGTCGACCTCGACGCCGGAGAGATCCGCGTCATCCGCCAGATGAAGCGGATGGTCGGTGCTCCCGCCTATCTGGGCGAGCTGAAGTCACGGTCGAGCCGCCGCACGGTCGAGCTGCCGGACATCGTCGCCGAGGCGCTGCGCGACCACCTCGCCACCTACCCGCCTGCCACCGTCGAGATCGAGGACCGGACCGACCCGCGCAACATCGTCGTGCGGCCGGCGCGGCTGCTGTTCGTCACGGGTAACGGGCTGCCGCTGCACCGTTCGAACTGGTCGACGGTCTGGCGCTCGGCCGTGCGCCGGGCACGCCTCCCTCAGGGGTTCGGGCTGCACGGGCTCCGCCACTACTTCGCGACCCTGCTGATCCACAACGGGGCGTCGGTCAAGACGGTGCAGCTCGCCCTGGGACACAGCTCCCCGATGATCACCTTGAACACCTACGCGCACGAGTGGCCGGACGCCCTGGACCGCACCCGGACGCTCGTCGACACCGCGCTCGGTGCGGGTCTGCACTGACCATCCGAGTCAGGTGATCTTGTACCGGATTTGTACCCGCGAGGGTGTCCGTCAGAGAAACCGCAGGTCAGAGGTCTGGATTCAGGTACAGACTGCGCTTGGAGATGTACTGCACCACCCCGTCCGGCACGAGGTACCAGACCGGCCTCCCCGCACCCACGCGCGCCCGGCACTCGCTGGACGAGATCGCCATCGCGGGCACCTCGACCGTCGTCACCGCCCCCTGGGGCAGGTGCCCGTCGGCCAGCTCGTACCCGGGCCGGGTCACGCCGACGAAATGCGCGTAGCGGAACAGCTCGTCGACCTTGCGCCAGGACAGGATCTGCTGGAGCGCGTCGGCGCCGGTGATGAAGAACAGCTGCGCGTCGGGCATGGCGTCGTGCAGGTCGGCGAGGGTGTCCGCGGTGTAGGTGGGGCCGTCGCGGTCGACGTCGACGCGGCTGACCGAGAACCGGGGGTTCGACGCCGTCGCGATGACCGTCATCAGGTAGCGGTCCTCGGCCGGCGAGACGTCGCGGCCGGTCTTCTGCCACGGTCTCCCGGTCGGTACGAAGATCACCTCGTCGAGGGCGAAGCGGTCCGCCACCTCACTGGCGGCGACGAGGTGGCCGTGGTGGACGGGGTCGAACGTCCCGCCCATCACGCCGATCTTGCGCTGCATCGACGCAGACTATGTCGGTCGCCCACCCGGCGGCATCCCCGGATACAGGTGGCGGAACTGGACGCTGATGCGCGGACCGCTGCGCGCCACCTTCGGCACGCTGTGCTGCCAGGTCCGCTGGCACGTCCCGCCCATGACCAGCAGGTCGCCCGAGGCGAGCGGGAACGACACCGACGCCCCGCCGCCGGTCGGGCGCAGCCGCAGCGGCCGCGTCGCGCCGAGGGCGACCAGCGCGACGACGGCCTCGGGCCGCTCGCGGGCGACCCGATCGCCGTGCCAGGCCACGCCGTCGGCGCCGTCGCGGTAGAGGTTCACGCCGATCTGGGTGAAGTCGTGGCCGTAGCGCTCCCCCAGCGTCCGGCCCATGTCGCGCAGCCGGTGGGGCACCGCGTCGTCGGGCAGGACCCAGCGGTGGGTGAGGCGCGGCTCGTCGACCACGCGGTCGTACATGCGGCGGCGGTGGCCGCGGAACGGCACGGTCGCGCGGAGCAGCGCGAACAGCTCGTCCGCATCGGGGGCCCAGCCGACCGCGACGTCGACCCACGCCCCACCGGTGAGCTCGTGCCGGTACGCCGGGGCCACACCCCCGGTCGCGAAGAGCGAAGCCTGCCCGCCGACGTCCACCTCCCGAACGCTACGCCCGATCGAACGAGAGTTCGAGCGACGTCTCTGCGACGATCTTCGTCATGTCCTCGCGTGCCGACGGTGCCGTGCTGTCCTACCTGGGTCTGCGGCGTGCCGTCGGCGTGATCGGGATCCTGCTCCCGTTCGTGCTGGTGACGGGCGACCTGGCCCTCGGCGGCGACGGGCTGCGGGACTCCATCAGCCGCTACTACTACTCGCCGATGCGCGACGTGTTCGTCGGCTCGCTGTGCGCGGTCGGCGTGTTCCTCTTCTGCTACCGCTACGAGCGGCCGGACAACCGGCTCGCCAACATCACCGGGACGGCGGCGATCGCCGTCGCACTGCTGCCCACCCGGCCCGACGGCGCGGCGACGACGGCGGCGACCGTCGTCGGGTACCTCCACCTGGCCGCGGCGACGGTGTTCTTCGCGGGCCTGGCCTGGTTCTGCCTGGTGCTGTTCACCCGCGGCGGATCCGGGACGCGGAGCAAGGCCGCCCGCAACCTCGTCTACCGGGTCTGCGGCGCGACGATCGTGATCTGCCTGGTGCTGGCCGCACTGGACGCGGCACTGGTGCCCGACGCCGTCGCCGAGCGGTTCCACACCCTGTTCTGGCTGGAGGCCGTCGCGATCCTCGCCTTCGGTGTCGCGTGGTTCGTCAAGGGCGACACGATCCTGAAGGACCCACCGACGCAGGACCCGGCGCCGGTGATCTGACCCGCCCGTACGGCACCGGCCCCGCAACGGCGGACGGGCCGGTCCGGACACCCCTCGAGGGTCCGGACCGGCCCGTCGCGGGACCGGGGTCGGTCAGCCGACCGGGGTCGCCGGCGCCGACGGCAGGTCGCCGCCGGTGGCGCCGGTGATCATGTCGACGACGCTGTCCAGCGGGGCCGGCAGCGCGAGGTCGTGCTTCTTGTCGTCGTGCTTCTTGTGGTCCCACTTCTTGTGGTGACCGTGCTTCTTGTGGTGGCCCTTGTCCTTGTCACCCTCGTGCTTCGAGTGACCCTCGTCCTTGCCACCCTCGTCGTAGCCGGTGGTGCCGGCGAAGGCCGCGGCGGGCGCCGCGACGGCCAGGGGGAGCAGCGCTGCGCCGACGAGCGCGCCGCGAACGGACTTCCGCATCTCACAACCTCCATGGTTGGTCGTTAGACCGTCGCAAACGGTCTTGCCCACTCAACGAGGGGCGACCGCGCCCGCAACGCGCATTCACCCGTTCGCGTCACCTGCGGAGATAACTGATAGTCAGATGTCGACTACGGCAGGTGGGTGACCGGATCAGCCGCGCGAGCGAGCGGCGGCGGCGGCCAGGATCGGCAGGTACGCGTCGAGCACCCACGGGATCGACAGGACCGACGGCGCCGAGCTCGCCACCACCCGGTCGGCCCCGACGACCGGGGCGAACCCGCCACGGGCCATCGCCGGCAGCAGCCCGACGCCGGGCGCGCTCCGGAAGGCCTGCTCCTCGGCCGGCGTCGCGAAGAAGCCGATGACGAGGTCGGACTCGACGCGCGAGAGCAGCTCACCGCTGACGGTGTAGTAGACCTCCCCACCGCCCGGCGCGTTCTGCTCGACGTAGGGCGCCAGGGTGAGCCCGAGGTCGGTGACCAGCTGGACGCGGACGTCGCCCGCCCGGAAGACACCGAGCGCACCGGAGTCCATCCCTCCGGTGTAGACGAACGTGGCGCCCGCCAGCTGCGGGTACCGCTGGGCCGCCGTGCGCAGGCGCTGCCCGGTGGAGTCGATCAGCTGCCGGGCCCGCGCCGGGTCGCCGAACACCTGACCGGCGATCCGGGTCTGGTCCTGCCAGCCGGTGGAGTAGGGGGCGTCGGGGTAGGCGACGGTCGGGGCGATCGCGGACAGCTGGTCGTACTCGGCCCGCGTCAGCCCCGAGTAGGTGGCCAGCACCAGGTCCGGCCGGGCCGCAGCGACCTGTTCGATCGGCGTCACCGACAGGTCGTCGGAGCCGATGAACTGCGGAAACGCGCCACCGTGCGCGGTGATCGCGTCGCGCACCCAGGGCAGCACACCCTCGGCGTCGCCGCCGTAGACGGTGCGCGGGATCGCGACCGGCAGCACCCCCATCGCCAGCGCGACGTCGGTGTTCGCCGCGCTCAGCGTGACGACGCGCTGCGGCCGGTCGGGGACGACCGTCTCCCCCAGCGCGTGCCGCACCGTCACCGGGTAGCCCTCCGCGGCCACACCCTCGGCGCCCTGCCCGTCCTGCGGCCGGGTCCCGCACCCGGCGAGGACCAGCAGACCGGCGGCGCCGGCGAGGACGCCGCGACGGCTCACGGAACGGGCGGACAGGGGTGCTGCGGCACGCGGCACGGCAGGCCTCCTTCGACTTGGGAAGGCGAGCCTAACCTGACCTGATTGTCGTCTCTGCGTGATCCGCATCGCTCGTTCGGCGCCCCGGGGGCCGCACCCGTCGCGCGGGTCCGGACACCCCGGCCGGAGCGTCCGGACCCGCGGGTAGCGTCGCGACCATGCGTGCTCCGGACACCGGCGACCGGGCCGACCGCGACGCCGGCCCCCGCTCCCCCGCGCCCGGG
>NZ_WWFY01000026.1:0-314 GCF_009864975.1 Pseudonocardia sp. SID8383 | reverse complement strand
GTCGCGACCGACGGCCGGGCGACCCTGTGCAGCCCCGGGTTCCGGGCCCTGCCCCGCGAGGACCGGGACCACCTGCTCGACCGGGCGCTCGCCGACGCCGCTCTCGCGGACCCGCCACCCGCCGGGTCCACGGCCGAGCTCCCGTCGGGCCGCCGCGACGACGTCGTCACCTCCGTGGTCCGCGACGGCGCCGCCGTCGTGGGCCACGTCAGCTCCGGACGAAGCAGCCTTCCCGTACCGGCCGGGTCCCGCACGACGGACGCGATGCGCCGCCAGGGGTCGCACGTCGCACCGACCGCCCGCCGCGACTTCGC
>NZ_WWFY01000241.1:0-218 GCF_009864975.1 Pseudonocardia sp. SID8383 | reverse complement strand
ATAGAAAGAGGGCCACACCCCGGCCTCACCCGCAGCAGGACGAACGGAGATCCCGTGTCTGGTACGCCTTCTGGTACGCACTCCTCCCCCGCTCCCGGTTCCGCGACCGCCGAGGCCATCGACGCCGCCGAGGCGCACAGCGCGCACAACTACCATCCGCTGCCCGTGGTGGTGGCGAGCGCCGAGGGCGCCTGGATGACCGACGTCGACGGCAAGCG
>NZ_WWFY01000240.1:0-270 GCF_009864975.1 Pseudonocardia sp. SID8383 | reverse complement strand
CGAGCACGGCGCCCGACACCGCGGCCCAGCCGCCCGCCCGGGCCAGTGCGGCCGTCTCGACCAGCAGGAACTGTCCGTTCGCGACGGCCATCGACGCCCGTCCGGACCGCTCGGCGACCGACAGCGGCAGCGTCGTCAGCCACGACCAGGCCAGCAGCGGTTGCACCAGCCGGCCGAGCGGGCCGGAGGCGACCTGCCGCGGCCACGGGCACAGCAGGTCCAGCGGCCGGTCCCGGTCGCGCAGCAGCGCCACCGCGGCCGCGACGGCGT
>NZ_WWFY01000239.1:0-278 GCF_009864975.1 Pseudonocardia sp. SID8383 | reverse complement strand
GGTGCGCACCCTGGCCAAGGTCGGCTCGGCCGGGCGGGGCGACCCGAACCGGCTGGCCGGGGAGCTGGGCATGCCGCCCTGGAAGATCCGCAAGGCGCAGCAGACGGTCCGGCAGTGGCGCCCGGAGCAGCTCGCCGTTGCCATCGCGGCGACGGCGCGGGTGAACGCCGACGTCAAGGGCGTCGCCGCGGACGCGGGGTACGCATTGGAGCGGGCCGTGCTGGCCGTCGTGTCCGCGCGCACCCCGCGCTGACCCGGCCGGACCCCCGAGCGCTCGA
>NZ_WWFY01000238.1:0-327 GCF_009864975.1 Pseudonocardia sp. SID8383 | reverse complement strand
TACCGGCGGCCGCCCGGCGCCCGGGTCGCCGTGCAGGGTGGTGCCGACGAAGGACACGGGCAGGTCCGGGATCCGCGCGACGAGCCGGTTCAGCCACCGCAGCGACGCCGTGTCCGCCCACTGGAGATCGTCGACCAGCACCAGGACCGGCCGTTCGGCGCCCACGGTCGCCAACAGCGCCTGCAGCTCGCGCACCCGGTCCTGCTCCTCGTGGGTCTCCGCCGGGTCGAGCGGTTCCGCCGCGAGCGCCGCGGGCAGCCTCCCGCCGGACGCCGCCAGCCACCGGGTGCGGGCGTCCGCGCCCGCGGCGGCGAGGAGCGGGTCGAA
>NZ_WWFY01000237.1:0-1068 GCF_009864975.1 Pseudonocardia sp. SID8383 | reverse complement strand
GTCGCGAACGCGAACGCCCGGCCGGTGCGGCCCGCCCAGAGCCGGTCGGCGACGTCGCGGTCGTCGAGGGCGTGCTCGGGCTGCACGCTCGCGACCAGGCCGAGCCCGGCGAAGCGGGGCACGTCGTCGCCGATGAGCAGCTGGGCGTGCTCGACCCGCCCGCGGGCCCCGGTCCCGGCGAACGCGTCGAGGACCAGGGTGTTGGCGTGGTCGCCGATGGCGTGCAGGGCCGCGGTGAGCCCACCCGCGTGCGCCCGGGCCAGCAGCGGCCGCAGCTGTGCCGGCGGGACCAGCAGCAGCCCGCACGGGTGCTCGAGGGGATTCTCCGGCGGCGCGGGGTAGGGGTCGTAGCAGTAGGCGGTGCGGGTGTTGAGCGACCCGTCGGTGATCACCTTCAGCGGGCCCGCGGTGAGCAGGCCCCCGGTGCCCTCGACGACGTCGCCGCTGCGCAGCCCGGTGGCCAGGGCGTCGTCGAGGCGGTCGGGCCACACCGACGCCTCGACCCGCAGCCCGGTCGTGCCGCCGGCGATCCGGCGCCGCCAGTCCGGCAGCGACCACGGCGCCTCGAAGTCGACGACGCCGACCACCCCGCGCGCCGAGGCCGCGGTGACGGCGTCGGCGACGAACCCGTCGTGGGCCTCGGTCGGTGCGTCCTGGAGCGCGGGGGAGACGACGGCGAAGAACTCCGACTCCCGGATCCGGCCGGTCGGGTGCCCGCCGTGCCCGAAGCGGGCCAGCGCGGCGCCGTTGAGCCACCCCTGGTGCAGGTCCCCGGACACCAGCACGACCGGGGTGTCACCGGTGACCGGGTCGAGCAGCGAGCGGTGCGCCTCGTCGGGCCACAGCGCGTCGCGGAACCCGAACCCGACCAGCACCTCACCGGCGGCGGGCGGTGCGGTCGCCATCCGGGCCGCGACGAGTGCCACGGCGTCGGCGGCCGAGCGGGCGCCGGACACGTCGAGCCTGCGGCGGGCCAGCGCCCACTGCGCCATGTGCACGTGGTGGTCCCACAGTCCGGGGAGCAGCGCCCGCCCGTCGCACCCGACCACCTCGGCGCCGCCCGGGTCG
>NZ_WWFY01000236.1:0-394 GCF_009864975.1 Pseudonocardia sp. SID8383 | reverse complement strand
CGGGCCGAGCCCGCCGCGTCGACGGCGGGTCCCGGTGCCCCGGGTGCCTCCGGTGCTTCCGGGGTGGAGGACACCGTGCAGACGCGACCGCGCGCCGGGGCCCACCGCACCGCGACCCCGACGTCGCTGCCGACCTCACCCCGCACCGGCACCCCGGCCACGTCCACGACCCCGGTTCAGGGTCCGGTGAACGGCGCGAAGGGCAGGAACGGTGCGCGCGGCGCGGTCTCGGCCACGACGCCCGTCGGACCGTCGGCGGTCACAAGGACGGCGCCCGTCACGGGCTCGTCGGCCCTGCCCACCCGGTCCACACCGCCGGGCGCGCCGGCACCGTCCCGCCCGTCCCCGGCCACCTCGGCGATTCCGCCGGTGCCGCCGGCGGCGTCCGTGCCCA
>NZ_WWFY01000235.1:0-414 GCF_009864975.1 Pseudonocardia sp. SID8383 | reverse complement strand
CCCGGACGGCCGGGTCCGGCCCTCCCCGGGTACGGCGCGCGCCACGGCCCGGCCCGCGTCTCCGGCCGCTCCGGCCCCCCTGACCTCGGACGTGGTGGCCGACGAGTGCCTGCTCGACCGGGCAGCACTGACCGGGCTGCTGGGCGGGCCGCCGGTCGCGCCGGCGACGAACGCCGTCGTCACCCGCACCGACGGGACCCGCACCCGGGCCTGCTTCGCGCTCGCCGACGGCGTGACGGTGTCGGTCAACGTGTACACGACGAACCGGGGCACGCCGGCCGGCTACGTCGCCGGCGCCCGGCACGGCAGCGCGGTGACCGGGCTCCCGGCGGGGACCTCCGCGACGGTGCTCGACACCGTCGCCGGGCCGACCCTGCAGCTGGCCACCGCCCGGTACCTGGTGACGGTGGCGGT
>NZ_WWFY01000234.1:0-453 GCF_009864975.1 Pseudonocardia sp. SID8383 | reverse complement strand
CGGGCCGCGCGGTCACCTCCGGCGGGGTCACCCTGCACGTGCGCGAGACCCCCGGCTCCGGCGACGCCGACGCCGTCTACGTCCACGGGCTCGCCGGGTCGGCCACGAACTGGACCGACCTCGCCGGGCTCCTCGCCCCACGGGCGGCCGGCCTGTCCGTCGACCTGCCCGGGTTCGGGCTGTCCGAGCCGACCGCCGTCGCCGACTTCGGCCCGGACGGCATGGCGGACGCGCTGCTGTGCTGGCTGGCCGGGCGCGACCGCCCGGTGCACCTGGTCGGCAACTCCCTCGGCGGCGTGATCGCGACGACGGTGGCGGCCCGCCGTCCCGAGCTCGTCCGCAGCCTCACCCTGGTCTCGCCCGCGGTGCCGGACCGGCGCCCCGACCCGCGACGTCTGTCGGACCCGCGGATGGCGCTGGCCATGGTGCCGCTGCTCGGGCGCGGCGCGCGGC
>NZ_WWFY01000233.1:0-19340 GCF_009864975.1 Pseudonocardia sp. SID8383 | reverse complement strand
CCGACCCGGCGCCGGCGAGCGCGGTGCCCGCGGCGGCCACGGTGTCCTGCGCCGACGGCGCGGTGGACGCGGCCGGAGCCCCGTCGGCGGCCGGCTCCGGGGACCCCGTCGTGCATCCGGCCAGGGCGAGGACGAGGAGGGCGCCGCAGACGGCGGACGCCCGGCGACCCCGGCTCACGAGGCCGATTCGGTCTGCTTGCGCCAGCGGATGCCGGCCTCGATGAACTCGTCGATCTGGCCGTCGAGCACCTGCGAGGGGTTGCCCTCCTCGTGCTCGGTGCGCAGGTCCTTCACCAGCTGGTACGGGTGCAGCACGTAGTTGCGCATCTGGTTGCCCCAGGAGGACCCGGCCTCCTTGAACGAGTCGCGCAGCTCGCGCTCCTCCTGCCGGCGCCGCTCCAGCAGCTTCGCCTGCAGCACGGCCATCGCCGACGCCTTGTTCTGCAGCTGGGAGCGCTCGTTCTGGCAGGCGACGACGATCCCGGACGGGATGTGGGTCAGCCGGACCGCCGAGTCGGTCGTGTTGACGCCCTGGCCGCCGGGCCCGGACGCGCGGAACACGTCGACCCGCAGGTCCTTCTCGTCGATCTCGATGTGGTCGGAGGTCTCGACGACCGGGGCCACCTCGACACCGGCGAACGACGTCTGGCGCCGCCCCTGGTTGTCGAACGGCGAGATCCGCACCAGGCGGTGGGTGCCGGCCTCGACCGACAGCGTCCCGAACGCGTACGGCGCGTGGACGGCGAAGGTGGCCGACTTGATGCCGGCCTCCTCGGCGTAGGACGTCTCGTAGACGTCGGTGCCGTAGCCGTGGCGCTCGGCCCAGCGCAGGTACATGCGCAGCAGCATCTCGGCGAAGTCGGCGGCGTCGATGCCCCCGGCCTCGGACCGGATGGTCACCAGGGCCTCGCGCTCGTCGTACTCGCCCGAGAGCAGGGTGCGGACCTCCAGCGAGGAGATCTCGCTGCGGAGCTTCGCGCGCTCGGCGTCGGCGTCCGCGACGGCGGACTCGTCGCCCTCGTCCTCGGCGAGCTCGTAGAGCACCGGCACGTCGTCGAGGCGGCGGCGCAGGTCGTCGAGGCGGCGCAGGTCGCCCTGGGCGTAGGCCAGCCGGCTGGTGATCTGCTGGGCGGCGTCGACGTCGTCCCAGAGGTCCGGCCGGCCCGCCTGCTCGGACAGTTCCTCGATCTCCTGGCGCAGCCGGGGCACGTCGGCGACGGCCTCGATGCTGGACAGCGTGGTGTCGAGGTCCTTCAGGTCGGCCTGGACGTCGGAGTTCACAACGGTCGAGGGTACGCGGGGGTGGGACCCGGTTCAGTCCTGGGGGATCGCGTCGATCAGCTTGATCATCGCCCGGGTGTGGGCGACGGCGAAGTCCGCGACCGGACGGCCGTAGGGGTCGTCGGTCGCACGGGCGGCGGCGCGGGCCACCGCGAGCCGCTCGGCGTAGGCCTCGCGGGCAGCCGCGACGAGCTCGGTGCGCTGCTTGACCGTCAGCGTCCCCGCGTGCAGCAGCCGCAGCACCAGCGGGCTGCGGACGGCGTCGGCGTCGCCGCCGGTGGCGAGCCAGTGCTTGAACGACCGCTTGCCGGCGGCGGTGATCACGTACTGCTGGCTGGCCCGCGGGCCCTGCTTGCCCAGGCGCAGCAACGCCTCCTCGGTCAGCGCGGGCAGCTCGCGGTAGACCTGGCTGCGGGTGACCGAGAAGAACAGCCCGAACCGCTCACCGGCCGCCGCCACCAGCTGCCCACCGGTCATCGGCCCGCCGTGGAGCAGACCGAGGAGGGCGGCGGCGGTGGCGTTGACCGGTGTGACGGGTGCCATCGTCCGACGGTCCCACGTCCGCGCCGGGCGCGCGAGTCCACAGCGCACATCCTCCCTGAGCAGACGGGGTGCACTGTGGCCTCACGCGGCCCACGGAGGGGTCAGGCCCCGATGGTCAGGGAGGCGATCCGCTCGCGGGAGACGGCGACGTCGCCGTACTGGCCGGCGAGCCGCTTGGCGCGCTTGTAGAAGAAGTGCGCCTCGTGCTCCCAGGTGTAACCGATGCCGCCGTGGAACTGGATCATCGCCGCGGTCGCCTGGAGCGCCACGTCGCTGCTCTTGGCCTTGGCGACGGCGACGGCGAGCTCGACACCGTCGAGCCCGGCGTCCACCGCGTGCGCGGCGTAGAGCGCCGCGTGCTCGGCCATCGTGACCCCGACGTGCAGGTCGGCCAGCGCGTGCTTGAGCGCCTGGAACGACCCGACGGGCACACCGAACTGGGTGCGCTCGCGGTCGTAGGCGACGGTGCGGGTCAACGCCTCGCGGGCGATGCCGACCAGGTCCGCGGCGACCAGCACGGTCGCCCGGTCGGTCAGCTGCTTCTGCAGCTCGACGGTGGTGCCGGGCAGCGCCTCGGCGGTCCCGCCGTCCAGCGACGCGAGCCGGGTGGTGCCGTCGTAGCTGCCGACCGGCGACGCCGTGGCGCCGGTGATCAGCGCCAGCCCGGGCAGGCCGTCCTCGGCCGGGGCGACGACGACGTCGGCGAGCGCGCCGTACTCCACCACCGGCAGACCGGTCGCGGCGCTGCCCCGGGTGGTGAACGCACCGACCGCCTCGCCCGCGGCGAGCTTCGGCAGCCAGGCCGCCTTCTGCTCGTCGGAGCCGGCGAGCCGGATCGCGTCGGCGGCCAGCACGGTGCCGCGCCACGGGCCGGGGGCGACACCCGCCCCGAGCGCCCGGGCGATCACCTGGGCCTCGACCAGGCCGAGACCGAGGCCGTCGTGCTCCTCGTCGACGGTGACCGCGGTCCACCCCTGCTCGCCCGCGGCGCGCCACAACGACGCCGGGTTGCCGTCGTCGGACGGGTTCTCGACGACCGTCCGCACGGCGGCGAGGTCGAAGCGCTCGGCCAGGTAGTCGCGCACCGCGGCGCCGAACTCCTGCTGGTCGGAGGTGAGTGCGAAGAACATGTGTCCGCTCCCCTTACCGCGGCAGGCCGAGCACGCGCTCGGCGGTGACGTTGCGCTGCACCTGCGACGAGCCGCCCCAGATGGTGACCGAGCGCGACCACATGGCCTGGGCGTGCAGCGGGCGCAGGTCGGTGCCGTCGGGCAGCGCGTCGAGCGTGGCGTCCTCGCCGAGGATCCGGTCGTAGACCTCCCAGAGGTCCTGGAACGCCTCGGACCACTGGAGCTTGGTCATCGACGCCTCGAAGCCGAGATCGCGGCCCTGCTCGACCTGGGTGAGCACGTGCATCGAGTGCAGCTTCAGGCACTCCAGCTCGACCAGGACGCGGGCCAGGTCGTCGCGGATCACCGGGTCGGTGTCGCGGCCGAGCCGCCGGGCGACGGCGGCGATCTCGTCGTACTGACGACGGAACTCGGTGTACTGGGAGATGCCGGACGCGCCGCGCTCGAACGAGAGCAGCAGCATCGCGGTGCGCCAGCCGTCGCCGATCTCGCCGAGGCAGTCGGCGGCCGGGACGCGGGCGTCGTCGAAGAAGACCTCGCCGAACTCGCTCGCCCCGCTCATCTGGCGCAACGGGCGCGCGGTGACGCCGGGCTGGTCCATGTCGATGAGCAGCATCGAGATGCCACGGTGCTTCTCCGACCCGGCCTCGGTGCGGACCAGGGTGAAGATCTTGTCGCCGTGCACGGCGTTGGTGGTCCAGACCTTCTGGCCGTTGACGACGAAGTCGTCACCGTCGCGAACGCCCTTGGTGGACAGCGCCGCGAGGTCGGAGCCGGCGCCGGGCTCGGAGAAGCCCTGGCACCACACGACCTCGTTGCGCAGCAGCGGGCCGATGATCTCCTTCTTCTGCGCGTCGGTGCCGATCGCCATGACCGTCGGCGCAAGGAAGGTCAGCCCGAGCGGGTTGACCGTACGGGGCGCCTGGGCGCGGACGGTCTCCTCGTCGTAGATGGCCTTCATGCCGGGTGTGCCGCCGCGGCCGCCGTACTCGACGGGCCACTGGATGCCGGCGAACCCGGCGTCGGCCTTGTCCCGCTCCCAGTCGCGCCGCAGCCGGAAGCTCTCGGAGTCCTCGAGGGACTCCCAGAACCCGGGGCGGGTCCACTCCTGCGGGATGTGGGCGCCGAGCCAGGAGCGCAGTTCCGCGCGGAACTCCTCCTCGGCCGGAGTGAAGGTGAGGTCCATGGATGAGCACCCGTTCTTCGTGTGAGGTCGGCACTGTCCCGCCCCGGAGCCTTCCATACCCGCCGGTAACCTGCCTCCCGCGGCGTGTCCGTGGCCCGGGCGGTATGCAGGGAGTAGCCTTTCGGTATGCGCAGCGAGCGGGTGACGGTGACGCTGCCGGCGGAGCTGGTGGCCGAGGCGAGGGACGCGGTGTCCCGCGGATCGGCGTCGAGCCTGTCCGCCTACGTGGCGGAGGCCGTGCAGGCACGACAGGACCGGGACCGTTCCCTGGCCACCCTGGCCGACCTCTACGGCGGTCCCCCGCCGGCCGACGAGCTGGATGCCGCGCGCCGTTCGCTGCGCCCGGTCCCGCCCGTGGCCGTCGGCTGAGCCCGCGATGATCGGCGGACGCGTACTCGACTCCTCGGCTCTGGCGGCCTTCGCGACCGGTCGCCCCGTCTACATGCGTGCCCTGGTCTGGGCCGCGGTGGAGGAGAACATCGTGCTCGCGGTGCCCAGCGCCGCCCTCGGTCGCGCCTGGTCGATGGTCGACGCCGAGCACCACGCCGCACTGCAGGTCCTGCTGGGTCTGCCGAACACCGTGATCCACGAGCTGTCCCCGGAGAGCGCCCAGGAGGCCGGACTGCTGCTGGCCTCCCAGGGGCTCGACGACATCGTGACCGGCCAGGTCGTCACCGCCGCCCGGCGGCGGGGCTGGCCCGCGGTCACCGGAGACCCGGGGGCGCTGCGCAAGCTCGACCCGATGGTGCCGATCGAGGAGCTGCCCTGAGCGTGCTCAGGCACTCCCGTCGCGCAGCCGGGTCCGGAGACGCGCCAGCTCGTCGTCGGTGAGGCCGTTCTCGCGCAGCCAGCCGACCGGACCGCCGTGGCGCTCGTCGAGCAGCCGCAGGAACTCGGCCATGACCTCGGCCCGCGGGCGGTGCCGGTCCAGCTCGTCGCCACCGGGCATCGGCTCGCCCGAGGCGGTCGTCCACTTCCGGAACAGGGCGTCGATCCGGGTCGCGGACAGCGCGTAGTCGGCGGTGATCTCCTCCCGCGGCACCCCGACCGCGGCGCACACCAGCGCGACGAGCACCCCGGTCCGGTCCTTGCCCGCGGCGCAGTGCACGACGGTCGTCCCGGAGTCCAGTGCCGCGATCCGGCGGACCCCGTCGACGACGTACTCACCGCGGCCCTCCAGGTAGGCGAGGTAGTGGCCGAGCATCGGGTGGGCGTCGCCGAGGTCGACCTCGGGCAGCGCGATCCCGGTCTCGGGGATGAAGCTGAGCCGGTGCACCGGCACCCCGGCTGCGGCGAGCGCACCGAGGCCGTAGGTCGTGCGTTCGTGGTCGGTGCGCAGGTCCAGCACCTGCGCGACGCCCAGCTCGTCGGTGAGGTACGCGACGGCGGCCGGCCCCAGCCCCTCCAAGGACTCGGTGCGCAGCAGGACGCCGGTGCGGACGCGGCCCCCGCCGTCGAGCGGGAGGCCGCCGACGTCACGGGCGTTGGCGAGGCCGTCGACGGTCAACCAGCGGTCCGGTACGAGATCGGTCACGACCCCAGGTTAGGCAGCCCGGGGCGCCACGGCAGCGGTCGCAGGGCAGGGCTCACCGGCCGTGCACCGGCGGGCGGCGCAGCGCGGCGGGCAGCACCCGGGCACCGTCGCCGTACGCGGCGGCGGCGTCGTCGGGGTTGACCAGCCGGCAGGTCGTCATCGACAGGCAGCCGCAGCCGATGCAGCCGTCGAGTCCGTCGCGCAGGGCGGTCAGCGCGTCGATCTGCTCGTCGAGCCTGCCGCGCCAGGACCGCGACAGCCGGGCCCAGTCCGACCGGGTCGGCGTCCGGTCCGCGGGCAGCGCGTCGAGGGCGGAGCGGACCTCCTCCAGCCCGACCCCGATGGACCGGGCCGCCCGGACGAAGGCGAGCCTGCGCAGCACGCTGCGCCGGTAGCGGCGCTGGTTGCCCGAGGTCCGGGTCGCGGAGATCAGCCCCTCGCGCTCGTAGTAGCGCAACGCCGAGTGCGGGAACCCGCTGCGCTCGACGATCTCCCCGATGGTCAGCAGGTCGCCCGCGTCCATGCCCGTCCCCGTCCTGTTACCCCGCCGCGGCCGCCCCCACACGCCGGTCCGCGCATCGGGACGGCCCGTACGAACCTCGAGCCGACTCCAGTATTGCGCCGTTCGTCGCGAGCCCGCCACCTGCGGGGACCGCCGTCCGTCGGCCGAGGCACACCGTCCACCGGGTTGCGCCCCGCACGCCATCAAGATCACGGAACCGGTGAACGGTGTCTGTCGCGCGGCGACCGACGACCCCGGGGCTGGACCCCCGCGGCGGGGCCCTCTACGGTCATCCCCAGTCATCACGGCCCGATCACGAGCGGGCTGGAGCCGGACTCCCCGACCGGCTCACCCGGGACCCCCGACCCGGCCGTTCGTGCGCGGCGCCGTCCGTGATCTGAAAGGCGTTTCCTTGCCCGGACACCGCTCCCCCGGTGGCCACCACGGGTTCCCCCGACCCGTGGCGACCACACCCGCAGCGACGGCCGCTGCACCGTCCCTCCGTTCCTCGCGGCACGGCGGCCCCGCGCACGCCGCGCGTCGTGCGGGCACCCGCACGGCCGCCACCGGCGCCGCGTTCGGCGTGCTCGCCTCCGGCGCGTTCGCCGCGATCGTCCCGACCACTCTGGACGGGACCTCGACGCAGGCCGACGCAGAGGAGGGCGGCACCACCGCCGCCACGACGCTGGCCGCGTACTCCGCGAGCATCCCCTCGGCCACGAAGGCCACGGACGGATCGACCTCCGGCTTCTTCAGCCCGGTCTCCTTCGCCCAGCCGTCCGCCGCGTCGGGCGCGCTGCAGGCCGCCGCCCCCGCCCAGGACGCCGACCTCGCGTCCATGGGCAAGGCGCACGAGATCGCGACGAAGATCGCCGCCGAGCACGCCAAGGCCGCCGCTGCCGAGAAGGCACGCCAGGCCGAGAAGGCACGGATCGACGCGATCGTCGCCCAGGGCGGGCTGGACGGCTGGATCGCCGAGGCCCTGGACCACATGGGACTGTCCCAGGCCTACGCGAGCGGGCTCAAGCGGATCATCCTCAAGGAGTCCAACGGGAACCCGCACGCCATCAACAACTGGGACTCCAACGCCGCGGCCGGCAACCCGTCCGAGGGCCTCATGCAGGTCATCCCCTCGACGTTCGCGGCCTACGTGCACCCGGACTTCGCGGACCGGTCGATCACCGACCCGATCGCGAACATCACCGCGGGCGTCCGCTACATGATCGACCGCTACGGCATCGACACCCTCGACGCGGGCGGCCGGGTCGGCAGCCACGGCGGATACATCGGATACTGAGCGAGACCCTGACCCCACGAGCGGCGGTCACCGGGGGAACCCGGTGGCCGCCGTCGTCGTTGTAGGGGTCGAATCGTAAACTTCCCTTTACCCGATCGTGCCCGCAACGAGGAGCTGCCACTCGTGTCGTCCCCCGGTGGAGCCCCCGCCAGCCGCACCACGACGACGGCCGGGGGCGTCGCGCGCCCCCGGTTCCGTCCGGAGCTGCAGGGTCTGCGCGCCCTGGCGGTGGTGCTGGTGGTCGTCTACCACGTCTGGGTCGGCCGGGTCTCCGGCGGCGTCGACGTGTTCTTCCTGATCACCGGCTTCCTCATCACCGGTGGTCTCCACCGGGCGGCGGCACGGGGCGGGGTCGACGTACTCGCCACGTGGCGCCGCCAGTTCTCCCGGCTGCTACCGGCGGTCACGGTCGTCCTCGTCGCGGGCGTGGTGGCCGGGTTCTGGCTGCTGCCGGAGAACCGCTGGATGCCGACCGTCCGGGAGACGGTCGCGTCGCTGCTGTTCCTGCAGAACTGGGAACTGGCACACAACTCGGTCGACTACGCGGCCCGCGACAACGCGGCCAGCATCGTCCAGCACTTCTGGTCGCTGTCCATCCAGGGTCAGTTCTACCTGCTCGCGCCGCTGGTCGTGGCCGGTGTCGCGATCGCGACCCGGCGGGACGGGGCCGACCTGCACCGGCGGCTCACCGGCACGCTGCTCGCCGTCGGCGCGGCCTCGTTCGCGTACTCGGTGTACCTGACGCTGGTGAACCAGCCGCTCGCCTACTTCCACTCCGCGACGCGGATCTGGGAGTTCGCGCTCGGCGGGCTGCTCGCGCTGTGGATCTCCCGGATCGAGGACCGGCCGGAGCTGACCCCCGGCACCCGCGCGGTGCTCGGCTGGGGCGGTGTGGCCGCGCTGGTCTCCTGCGGGATCCTGCTCCAGGTCGACCGCGCGTTCCCCGGCTGGGCGGCGCTCTGGCCGACGCTGGCCGCGGCGATGGTGCTGGTCGCCGGGCGGTCCGGGCACCGGTTCGGCGTCGACCGCCTGCTGTCGGGACGGGTGCTGCGCACGATCGGCGACATCTCGTTCCCGCTGTACCTGTGGCACTGGCCGATCCTGACGCTCACCCTGGTGCGCACCGGGCAGGACCGGCTGGACCTCGAGCAGGGCGCCGCCGTGATCGCGGTGTCGTTCGTGCTGGCCTGGCTGACCCACCGGTTCGTCGAGCAGCGGGTCGCCGCGCTCGACGTGCGCCACGCGCTGCGGACCGGCGGGGTGCTCGCGCTGACCGTGCTCGTCGCGGCGGGCTCCTGGTACGGGCTGGCCGCCGCGCGGGCGTCGACGCCGGTACTGGCGGGCTCGCCGTCGCACCCGGGCGCGGTGGCGCTGTCCCCGCAGTTCGACCTCGCCTCGCTCGACCCGGCCGACGCCGAGCTGACCCCGTCGCTGGTGCAGGCGCCCGACGACTGGAGCTACCGCGGCACCCACTGGGACTGCGGGCCCTCCGAGCACGGCGCGGAGCTCGAGGTCTGCACCGTGCCCGCGCCGGACCCGGAGACCTCGGAGCGGACGGTCGCCGTGGTCGGCGACTCGCACGCCCAGCAGTACGCCGCCTCGCTCGCGGTGATCGCCGAGCAGCGCAACTGGTCGATGGTGGGCATGTTCCGCGGGGCCTGCCCGATGTCGGTGCGCTCGGAGACCGTCGCCGACGACCAGGGCTGCACCGACTGGAACGCCGCGGTGCACGACCAGCTGGTCGCGATGCACCCCGACGCGGTCCTGACCCTGGCCAGCCGCGACGTGCGGCCCGGGCTGCACGAGCAGACCCCCGAGGGGTTCGTCCAGGCCTGGCAGCGGCTCGACGCGGCCGGGATCCCGGTCGTCGCCGTCCGCGACAACCCGCGCTTCGACTTCAACGTGGTCGACTGCGTCGCGACGCAGGGCCGGGGCGCACCGGCCTGCGAGATCGACCGGCACACGCTGTACCAGCCGTACCCGCCGTGGTCCGCGGTCCCGGGCGTCCCGCCGAACGTGGTGTTCGCCGACATGGCCGACGGCATCTGCGATCCGGCGGTCTGCCGCAGCGAGGTGGGCAACGTGCTCGTCTACATGGACGACAACCACCTGACCGCGACCTACGCCGAGACCCTCGCCCCGACGCTCGCGACGGCGTTCGACCACCTCGGCTGGTGAGCCTCAGACCGGGCGGACGCTCCGCCCGGCCACCGAGACGACGTCGCCGCGACGGAGCTGGGCGCCCCGGCGGTGCTCCGGTGCCCCGTTGACCGTGACCTCGCCCGCCTCGAGGATCTCGCGGGCGTGCACGCCGTCCTCGGCGAGCCCGGCGAGCTTCAGGAACTGACCGACCCGGATCGGCTCCTCGCGGATGGGCACGTCCTGCGGGGGCTGTGGCGTCCTCATGTCCCCAGTGTCCCCGCCGTAGCATCACCCGGCGTGGGTGACCACTACTTCAGCGCCACGCCGTCCGTCGCGAGCCACCGCGGGTCGGTCCGCCTGCACACGTCCGACGTGGACCTGTCGCTGGTGACCGACACCGGGGTCTTCTCGCACAGCCGCCTCGACCGCGGGACGAGGGTGCTGCTCGACACCGCACCCATGCCGCCGGTCCGCGGCCCGCTGCTCGACGTCGGCTGCGGCTACGGCCCGATCGCGCTCACCCTGGCCAGCCGGCGCCGCCGGCTTCCGGTGTGGGCGGTGGACCTCAACGAGCGCGCGCTGGGCCTCACCCGGGAGAACGCCGACGCGGCCGGGCTGGGCAACGTGACCGCCTGCCGTCCCGAGGAGGTCCCCGACGACGTCACCTTCGCCGGGATCTACTCCAACCCGCCGATCCGCTCCGGCAAGACCGCGCTGCACGAGCTGCTGCTGCGCTGGCTCCCGCGGCTCCTCCCGGACGGGCGGGCATACCTGGTGGTGGCCAAGAACCTGGGTTCGGACTCGCTGCAACGGTGGCTGAGCGACGAGCAGGGCTTCCCGACGACCCGCCTGGCCTCCGAGCGCGGCTACCGGGTGCTGGAGGTCGCACCGGCGCCCTGAGCGGGCGGGAGCAGCCCGTCGACGAGTGCGTCGACGACGGTGTCGGCCGGGGTGTCCGGGTCGATGGACAGGGTCAGCCGGTCCAGGAGCAGGCCGTCGACCGCGTAGTGGAACAGCGCGATCTCCGCGGGCCCGCCGGGCAGTCCCGCGGCCCGGTTGTAGGCGACGTCGGCGGCGAACCCGGTGCGCAGCCACTCCCCCATGACCTCGGCGACCTCCGGGCGCCGGACGGCCTCCAGGCGGAGCTCGAACAGCGCCAGCGTCACCTCCCGCTCCGCACCGAGCCGGCGCACGATGTCGCGGACGTGGTCGGCGAACATCGCGGGCCCCGCCTCCCCCGTACGCAGCCCGGCGACGGTGTCCGGGTCCGGCGCCAGCCGCTGCCCGATCCGGTCGGCCAGCGCACGGACGAGCTCGGCACGGGTCCGGAAGTAGTTCGACGCCGTGCCGGTCGGGACGCCGGCCTCCCGGTCCAGCGCGCGGTGGGTCAGCCCCCGGGCGCCCTCGCGGGCCAGGACGGCCAGCCCCGCGTCGGCCAGCCGCTGCCTGCGGTCGTCGTTGCGTGCCATGCGGGCACCCTAGACGAACCACGACGCCTGTTGTACTTTCGACGACCACGACACCCGTCGTGGTTGTCTCGACCCGGAGGTCTGCGCATGCGCGAGCTCGTCTACTACGTCGCGGTCTCGCTCGACGGCCGCATCGCGGCCCCCGACGACACCTTCGACGCCTTCCCGCAGACCGGCGACCACATCGACATGATCCTGCGGGAGTGGACCGACACGGTCCCGGCCGTCGGGCTGGAGGTGCTCGGGCTGACCGCGGACAACAGCCGGTTCGACACCGTGCTGATGGGCTGGAACACCTACGCCGCGGGCCTGGCGGTCACCGCCGACCCGTACCCGCACCTGGAGCAGTACGTCCTGTCGCGCAGCCGTCCCGCCGACGCGGTGCCCGCCGGGATCACCCTGACCGGGCGCGACCCGGTGGAGCTCGTCCGGGAGCTGAAGCAACGCACCGGCGCCGGCATCTGGCTCTGCGGGGGCGGGCGGCTCGCGGCCGCGCTGGCGGGCGAGATCGACCGGCTGGTGCTCAAGGTGAACCCGGTCGTGCTCGGGGCGGGCAAGCCCCTGTTCGACGACGGCGGCGGGTACCGGCCGCAGTCGTGGGACCTGGTGCGGTCGACGCCGTACCGCTCCGGAGTGATCGTCGCCGAGTACGCGCGGGTCCCCTGACAGGACGAAGGCCCCCGGGGTGCTCCCCGGGGGCCTTCGTGAGTGGTAGCGGGGGCAGGATTCGAACCTGCGACCTCTGGGTTATGAGCCCAGCGAGCTACCGAGCTGCTCCACCCCGCGCCGTCCGGGACCGCGTGCGATCCCGTCTGTGTTGTGTCACCACCGTACACCGGCCGTTCACCGGACCTCCGAGGGGGGTCGCTCCCGGCGACGGGGCCGGACCCCACGAAGAACGAAGGCCCCCAGGAGATCCTGGGGGCCTTCGTGGGTGGTAGCGGGGGCAGGATTCGAACCTGCGACCTCTGGGTTATGAGCCCAGCGAGCTACCGAGCTGCTCCACCCCGCGCCGAACGGAACCACGTGCGTTCCGTCTGTGTTGTAAGAGCAACCCTACACGCCGGGCCGGACCCCACCCGCAGGGGGGTCCGGCCCGACGATGATCAGCCGCCGGCGCCCTGGAACGCCGCGACCGCACGGTCCAGTTCGGCCAGCGCCTCGCCCTGCCTGGCGAAGTCACCGGACTGCTGGGCCGCCTTGAGCTCGTTCAGCGCCGCGCGGATCTGCTGCGCCGCGGTCGCCTGCGCCGCGTTGGGCGCCGCCGGGGTCTGGGCGCCCTGTCCGTTCGGCGTGGCCGGCGTCGTGGGCGTCGTCGGCTGGGCGGGCTGCCCGGTCGTCGGAGCGGCACCGCCCGCGGCGGCACCGGCTCCGGCGCCGAACACCTCGTCGAGGGCCCGGGACAGGCTCGCGTCGTAGCCGAGCCGGTCGCCGTAGAACACCAGGACGCGGGCCAGCTGCGGATAGGTCGAGTTGTCCTGACCGCCCGCCCGCTCGATGTACACCGGCTCGACGTAGAGCAGACCACCGGCCACCGGCAGCGTCAGCAGGTTGCCGTAGTCGATCGTGGTCTGGTTCTGCCGCAGCAGGTTCAGCTCGGAGGAGACCTCGGGCGAGCCGAGGAACCGGGCCTGGACCTGCTGCGGGCCGAGCGTCTGGGTCTCGTTCGGCAGCTGCAGCACGGTCAGCTTCCCGTAGGTGTCCGGGTCCGAGCTGGCCGAGACGTACGAGGCGAGGAACTGCCGCCGCAGGCTCACCAGCGCGCTGGTGAGCTGGAACGACGCGCCCTCCTGCCCCGGAAGACCCGCGTAGATGTAGTACGGCGGCTGCGCGTCCTGGCTGCCGCCGTTGCCGCCCTGCACGGTCGGGTCGGACGGGACGTCCCAGAACGACACGGTGGAGAAGAACTCGTTCGGGTCGTCGACGTGGTAGCGGGTCAGCAGCTCACGCTGGACCTTGAACTGGTCCTCCGGGTAGCGCAGGTGGGCCTGCAGGTCCGGGGTGATCGCCGAGCGCGGCTCGACCGTGCCCGGGAACGCCTTCTCCCAGGTCTGCAGCACCGGGTCGGACTCGTCGAAGGCGAAGAGCTTCACGGTGCCGTCGTAGGCGTCGACCGTGGCCTTCACCGAGTTGCGCAGGTAGCTGATCGTGTCGTTCGGCAGCTGCTGGCCATTGGGCCCGAGCCGGGAGTCCGACGTGGCGTCGCCCAGCTGCACGCGCTCGGCGTAGGGGAAGTTCTGCAGCGTGGTGTAACCGTCGACGATCCACTGCACCCGCCCGTCGACGACGGCCGGGTACGGGTCGTTGTCCAGCGTCAGCCACGGGGCCACCGCCTGCACGCGGTCCCGCGGGTTCCGGACGTACATGATCCTCGAGTCGGCGTTGATGGAGTTGTTGAACAGGATGTTCCGCTCGCCGTAGGCCAGCGCGAACACCGAGCGGTTGAACAGCCCGCCGATCGGGACGCCGCCGGCGCCGGTGTAGGTGTACTGCGCCTCGTCGGAGTCGTACTCCCGCGGCGCGGTACCCGGCTCGGCACCGACGATCGAGTACTGGTTGTCGAGCAGCTCGCCGTAGTAGATGCGGGGCTGCTGGACGGGCACGAAGCCCTGCTGCTGGGTGTCGGAGACCTGGAAGTTCGGCAGGCCGCCGGAGCCGCCCGCATCCTCCAGGGCCTCGTTCACCTGGTTCGCCGGAGCGGCCACGATCCCGTTGCCGTGGGTGTAGACCAGGTGCCGGTTGATCCAGTCCTGCTGGTTGTTCACCAGGCCGTTGGCGTTCATCTCGCGCGCCGCGACGACGTAGTCACGGGTCTCGCCGTCGACGGTGTAGCGGTCGATGTCGAGGTTGGGCGAGAACCCGTAGAAGTTCCGTCGCTGTTGGAGCTGGGTGAACGTGCGATTGAGCTTGCCCGGGTCGAGCAGCCGGATGTTGGGGATGGTGTCGGTGTCGGCCCGGACCTGGGCCGGTGTCGCCTCCGACGTGCCCGCGTAGGGCGCGATGTCGACCTTGTCCGGCCCGATGCCGAAGGCGTCCCGGGTCGCCGCGATGTTGCGTTCGATCGACGGGGCCTCGTTGACGTTCGCGTTGGGCGCGACGACGAACTGCTGCAGCACCAGCGGGAACGCCGTGCCGACCAGGATCGAGGAGACGACCAGCATGACCACGGCGACCGCCGGGATCTGCAGGTTCTGGCGGAACGCGGCGACGAAGAACGCGAGCGCGCAGATCACCGCGATGACCAGCAGGATCAGCTTGGCCGGCAGGACCGCGTTGAGGTCGGTGTAGGTGGCGCCGTAGAACGTCTGCGCATTGCGGTTGGACCACAGCAGGTCGTAGCGGTCGAACCAGTACGCAACGGCCTTGAGCAGCACGAACACCCCGGCGAGCACGGCGAGCTGGGCACGCGCGGCGGTGGAGACGAAGCCGGAGCGGCCGGACAGCCGGATGCCCCCGAAGATGTAGTGGGTCACCAGCGCGAGCACGAAGCAGATCGCGACGGCGACGAACAGCCAGTTCAGGCTCATCCGCAGGAACGGCAGGGTGAAGGCGTAGAACCCGATGTCGTTGCCGAACTCGGGATCGGCGCGGCCGAACGGGGTGCCGTGCAGGAACATCTGCACGGTCTGCCACTGCGTCGGCGCCGCGAGCCCGGCGATCAGACCGATCACGACCGGAACGCCGACGGCGAACAGGCGCAGGCGCTGGATGATCGTGGTCCGGTAGCGCGCGACCGGGTCCTCGGGTCCGGACACCGGCACGAAGACCGGGCGGTAGCGGTAGGCCAGCCACAGCGTCAGCGCGACCAGGCCGCCCACCACCAGGGCCACGACCCCGAAGAGCACGATCTGGGTGAACAGCCGGGTGAGCTGGACGCTCCGGAAACCGACCTCGCCGAACCACAGGTAGTCGACATAGAAGTTCAGCAGCCGCGAGCCACCGAGCAGAAGCACTACGAGGACGCCCGCGGCGACCAGCAGGATCCGGGTTCGGCGGGTCAGCGACGGCGCTCCCACAGGGGGCCGCATGGACGACACGGGCACACTCCACAGTTCGGGTACGACTCGTGGAGAGCGCGGCCGGCTGGGGCGACGGCACGGTTCTCCGAGGGCAACTGTACGGAGGTTCGGTGAAGTCGCGGTCGGGTCCCGGTGTGTCGGGACGAAAACGACACATCGGGCGGCACCCACCGGGCTCTCCGACCGCATCGTCGCAGGACGGGCCGGGGTCGGGCGCGCCGTCGTCGTCGCACGATCGTAGGGTTCCCTCCCGTGGGCGTTCGATCTTCGACGTGGGTGACCGCGGTCCTCGTACTGCTGGCCCTCACGGCGGTCGGGACCGTGGTCCCCGCGCCGGTCGTCGCCCTCGGGCCGGGGCCGACCTTCGACACCCTCGGTGAGGTCGAGGGCACGCCTGTCGTGTCCGCGGAGGGCCTGCCGACCTACCCGACGACCGGGCACCTGAACATGACCACCGTCGGCGTCACCGACGGGATCTCGACGCTGCGGGCGCTGGGCATGTGGGCCTCGGGCACCTACCGGCTCGCGCCGCGCTGGTCGCTGTACCCGCCCGGCGAGTCCACCGAACAGGTCACCCAGGCCAACCAGCAGGAGTTCGACGGCTCGATCGCGAACGCCGAGGCCGCGGCGCTGACCCACCTGCGCCTGCCGACCCGGGTCACGGTCGGCGCGCTGACCGACGGCTCGCCGTCGGCGGGGGTGCTGGAACCCGGCGACGAGATCCGCGCCGTCGGCGCCACCCCGGTGACCTCGGTCCAGGGCCTGCTCGACGCCATGGGGACCGCCCGCCCCAGGCAGCCGGTCACTCTCACCGTCCGCCGCGGGGACGCCGCGCCGCGCCAGGTCGCCGTCACCCCGGCCGCCCACCCGGACGACCCGGCGCGGGCCTTCCTGGGCATCACCCCGGCCACCTCCCCAGCCGAGGGACAGAAGCTGACCATCACCCTGGGCGACGTCGGCGGCCCCTCGGCCGGGCTGATGTTCAGCCTGGCGCTGGTCGACAAGCTGACCCCGGGTCCGCTGACCGGCGGCCGGTTCGTCGCCGGCACCGGCACCATCGACGCCGAGGGCCGGGTCGGGCCGATCAGCGGCATCCGGTTCAAGATGCTGAAGGCCCGCGAGGTCGGTGCGCAGACGTTCCTGGTGCCCGCCGCGAACTGCACCGAGGCCGCCGAGGACGCGCCCGACGGGCTCCGGCTCGTGCGGGTCGGGACCCTCGACGAGGCGGTCGGGGCGCTGACCACCCTCGACACCGGCGGTACGCCGGCCGGCTGCTCGTAGTTCCCCGGTCCGCTCCCGGCGAACACCGCCCCACCAGGCCCGATCCACCGGCTGTCGGGGCGGCGACCACCCCCCGGGCCCGCGTACGGTGGACGCCATGAGCGACGTCCCCTTCGGCTTCGGCCCCGCCGACCGTGACCGCGACCGCGAGCCCGGCGACCAGCCCGACTCGGGTTCCGGCGACGCCTCCGGCAAGGACGGGGGCACGTCGGGCAAGGACGGGAAGGGCGAGCCCGAGGGCCCGAAGGACCCGTTCGGCTTCGGGTCGCACCCCCAGTCCGACGACCCGTCGGGCGCGTCCGGCGGCGCGGGCCAGAACCCGTTCGCGGCGTTCGGCATGGGCGGGATCCCCGGCATGCCGGGTATGCCCGGCGGGGGCCAGTTCGACATGAGCCAGCTCGGGCAGATGCTGTCCCAGCTCGGCCAGATGCTCTCCAGCAGCGGCTCCTCCGACGACGGCCCCGTCGACTACGACCTCGCCGCCCGGATCGCCACCCAGCAGCTCGCGCAGTCGACGTCGTCGCTCACCGACGCCCAGCGCACCGGGGTCGCCGAGGCCGTGAAGCTCGCGGAGCTGTGGCTCGACCCGGCGACGTCGTTCCCCTCCTCCGGCGGCGAGGTGAAGGCCTGGACGCCGTCGGACTGGGTGCGGGCCGGCATGCCGACCTGGAAGCGGCTCTGCGACCCGGTCGCGACGCGGCTGTCGTCGGCCTGGGTCGAGGGTCTGCCCGAGGAGGTCCGCGGCGCGGCGGGCCCGATGCTGGGGATGCTCGGCAAGATGGGCGGGATGGCGTTCGGCAGCCAGCTCGGCCAGGGCCTGGCGCAGCTCGGCAAGGAGGTGCTGACCTCCACCGAGCTCGGCATCCCGGTCGGCCCGGAGCGCACCTCCGCACTGCTGCCCGAAGCCGTCGCCCGGTTCACCGAGGGCCTGGACCGCCCGGCCGGTGAGGTCACGCTGTTCCTCGCCGCGCGCGAGGCCGCCCACCAGCGGCTGTTCACCCACGTGCACTGGCTGCGCGAGCGGCTGCTCGGCGCCGTCGAGGAGTACGCCCGCGGCATCACCGTGGACACCTCGCGGATCGAGGAGCTCGCCCGCGGGATCGACCCGTCGAACCCGGAGTCGATCCAGGAGGCCATGCAGTCCGGCATGTTCGAGCCGGAGGACACACCGCAGCAGAAGGCGGCGCTGGCCCGGCTGGAGACCCTCCTCGCCCTGATCGAGGGCTGGGTGGACACCGTCGTCGCCGAGGCGCTGACCGAGCGGCTGCCCGGGGCCGAGGCGATGCGCGAGACGATGCGCCGCCGCCGTGCCTCGGGCGGGCCCGCGGAGCAGGCGTTCGCGACGATCGTCGGGCTGGAGCTGCGGCCGCGGAAGCTGCGGGCCGCTGCGGACCTCTGGAAGCTGCTGGGCGCCGAGCGCGGCGTCGAGGGCCGCGACGCGGTCTGGGCGCACCCGGACCTGATCCCGTCGGCCGACGACCTGGACGACCCGGCCGCCTTCGTGCGCGGCGGGGCGGTCCCGGACGACCCGATCGCCGAGCTGGAGCGCCAGATGGCGGCCGACGCGGAGAAGGGGAAGACCGAGGCGTCCGGGACCCCGGAGGAGCCCGGGACGGAGAAGTCCTCCGCGGAGGACACCGACGGCGAGGACGGGACGGACCGGAAGGACTCCTGAGCCCGGCTCAGGTCCCGGTCGCGCGGACCGGCTCCATCCCGGGGCCGGTCCCGCCGAACCCGCCGACCTCACCGTCGGCGTCGGCGACCCCGTCGGGCTCGTCGGCGGTGGCCGGGTCGCCGTCGACACCGGTGATGCCGAGCTCCGCGGCCGCGTTGAGGCCCTCCAGGTAGCCGATGGCCCGCTCCGTGCGCGGGTAGCGGCGCACCCAGGACCAGAAGACGTCGTCGTGCGCGGCGGACAGCAGGTGGGCCAGCTCGTGCACCAGCACGTAGTCGACGACCCAGCCCGGCGCGTCCCGCAGGCGCTCGCTGATCCGGATCGTGGCGTCGTCGGGGGTGCAGGACGCCCAGCGGGTGCGCATCGTCGGCACCCACCGGATCGACGACGGCCGCGCGCGCCCCTCCAACCATCGCTTCGACAGCTCCAGGCCGCGGCGCGCCAGGGCCTCGTCGTTGTTGCGGCCCGGTGAGCGGCGGCGGGCCTCGCTCGCCTCGACGCGCCGCACCATCTCCGCGACCCAATCGCGTTCCTGTTCGGCGGACATCCAGCCCGGGATGAACACGACGAGCCGTTCCCCCTCCCGCCGGGCACTGACCATGCGCTTCCGGCGGGCGCTGCGTCGGACCTCTACCGGGGGACTCGCCATGGCTCCAGGGTAGGCCGCCCCGGTTCGCGGATGCGAACGGCGCGGACGTGTTCCGGCCCCGTCGCCGCACGGAGCGGGCACCGTGGCACCGGTGACCGGACTGCCCGCACGGCTCGCGCTCGCCGCCCACCTCGCCGTCCTCCCGGCCGGGCCACGAGCCCGCCGGATCGGGTCCGGCCCACCCCGGGCCCGGCTGCTGGAGGAGCTGTCCCCCGCCGCCGTCGACGCACTGGACCGGCTCGCCGACGGCCCGTGCCCGACCGGTGCGCTCACCCGGGGCGACGACGAGGTCGCGGTGCTGCTCGCCGTCCTGTGGCGGGCGGGGCTGCTCGCCGACCCGGACGTCGTGGACCGGGTCCGGCGGCGCCGGGAGGGCACGCTGGTCGAGGTCCGCGGCAACGGCGCGCTCGCCGTGGCGGTCGTCGCCGGACTGGCCCGGGCCGGGATCGGACAGCTGTACCCGCAGGTCGGCGGGGTGACGGGCGCCGACGACGTGCTGGCCGGGCTGCCGGTGGGGCCGGGCCGGGACCGCGGGGAGGAGCTGCGCACGTTCCTGCGCGACGCCGGTGTCGACACCGATCCGCCCCGGCGGGTGCCCGCGGACCTGGTGGTGCTCGCCGACGACGGGCCGA
>NZ_WWFY01000232.1:0-527 GCF_009864975.1 Pseudonocardia sp. SID8383 | reverse complement strand
CCGGTCCCGCAGCCGTGCCGGCGCGGCGCCGGCCACCCGGCGCGCCGGCGGCTCCGTGGTGCACTGCGGCCGGGCAGCGAGCTCCTCCAGCACGCAGGTGAGGTGGAGCGGGTTCCCCTCCGTGGCCGCGGACAGCGCGGCCACGAGCTCCGGGGTCGCGTCCCGCCCGAGTACCGCACGGGCCGTCACCGAGATCGCCTCGTCCGAGAGGGGACCGAGCGGCCGCACCGCGTCGGCCACCGCCGCGAGCTCCGTCGGGAGTCCCCCGGTGGCGCCGCCGTGTCGGGTACCGCCGTCGTGTCCGGCATCGCCGTCGAGCACCGTGAGGACCACCGCCACGCGCAGGCAGGCCCGCGGGCAGCACAGGCGGGCCAGCCAGCGCAGCGACCGGGCGTCACAGCGGGCCGCGTCGTCGACGAGCAGGAGCACCGGTCCGACCGCCGCGCGACCGGCGAGCGCGGCGGAGAGGGCGCCGGTGTCGTCCCCGTCGGGCTCTCCGCAGGGGGGCGACGGGCCGGGACCGCCGC
>NZ_WWFY01000025.1:0-335 GCF_009864975.1 Pseudonocardia sp. SID8383 | reverse complement strand
TGGTCACCGACCCGCCGCGCGCCGGGCTCGGGAAGGCCGCGGTGCGCGACCTCGCCGCCCGCGCCCCGCAGCGGATCGTGCACATCGCCTGCGACCCGGCCGCGCTGGCCCGCGACCTGTCCCTGTTCGCCGCCGCCGGGTACCGCACCACCGCGCTGCGGGCGTTCGACGCGTTCCCGATGACCCACCACATGGAGGCGGCCGCCCTGCTGGAGCGGATCCCGCGGTGACCACCGTCGTCCAGCTCTCGGACCTGCACCTCGGCCGCCCGGACACCGACGGCCGGGCCGCCCGCGCCGTCGCGGGGGCCCGGGCGCTGGACCCGGCGCCGGACG
>NZ_WWFY01000231.1:0-8930 GCF_009864975.1 Pseudonocardia sp. SID8383 | reverse complement strand
GCGCCCAGCCGTGGCCGAGTGCGGCCCGGCGCGGCGGTGTCCCGCAGCAGCGCACCGCGGCCCCGGCCGTCCCCGCTGTCGCCCCGCGCAACGGGTTCGGCGTCACCGCGCTGGTGCTCGGGATCCTGGGCCTGCTGTTCTCCTTCATCCCGATCATCGGGATGATCGCCTGGCCGCTGGTACTGCTGGGCCTGCTGTTCGGTGTGCTCGGTGTCGTCCGGGCGAGCAGGGGCCGGGCGGACAACCGCGGGGTCGCGATCGCGGGCACCGTACTCTCGGCGATCGGGCTCGTGGTCTGCGTCCTCTACGCGTCGGTGTTCGCCGCCGCGGTGTCGGGTCTGCCGACGACCCCCTCGACGGCGACTCCGGCCGCGGCCGGGTCGGCAGCCTCCGGCGACGCGTCGGGTGCCTTCCCGGGTGCGACCGCCGACGACGTGGTCACCGATGCAGGTGAGACGCTGACCGTCGGGAACCTGCAGATCGCGGCCACCCCGCTGAAACCGGGCGACTCGACCATCGGGCAGACCCTGTGCTCGGACGTCACCTACACCAACACCGGATCCGGTACGGAGTCCTTCAACGGGGGCTTCGACTGGAAGCTCCAGGACCCGAACGGCGCGGCGCTGATGACCACGTTGCTCGGTTCCGACTCGCTGCTCTCCGCCGGCCGGCTGGCGCCCGGCGGCACCACGACCGGCAGCGTCTGCTTCGACCGGCCGAGCGGCGCGACCGGGCAGTACGTCCTGCTCTACGACCCGATGGACTTCTCCAACGGCCGCGGAGCCTGGCTCAACCAGGTCGGCTGACCCCGGACGGACGCCGGGACGCCCGACAGCGACGCGCCCCCGCAGTCGCTGGAGTGGTCACGCACGACGAGCGTCCCGACGAACGACGAGGCCCTCCCCGGGGACACCGGGGAGGGCCTCCCCACGTCCGGGGTCAGGCCGCCGGCCCCGCCGCGAGAGCCGGCACGCCCAGCAGCGGCGGCCCCAGCTGGATCGACGCCGGCCGCCGCTTCGACGGGTCCGACAACTACAGCACCAGCCCGGCGACGATCACGACGGCCCCCTCCGCGGCGGAACCGATCCGCCGCAGGGGGGCCGTAGTGGGGTCGGTGGCAGCGGGGTCAGCGGCTCGCGGCCCGCCGGTACTGCCGGCTCGCCAGCGGCGCGAACACCGCGACGATCACGACCGACCAGATCAGCACGTAGAGCACCGGGTGCTGCAACGGCCAGGCGTCCGAGGCGGACGCCGAGGCCGGGATCGCGCCGTCGTTGCCGAACAGGGTCCGTGCGGCTGCCGTGACCGCCGAGACCGGATTCCACTCGGCGAACACCCGAAGCGGGCCGGGCAGCGAGTTCAGCGGCACGAAGGTGTTCGCCAGGAACGTCACCGGGAAGATCACGATGAACGACGCGTTGTTCACGACCTCCGGGCTCGGCACCAGCAGCCCGACGAACGCCATCACCCAGGAGAACGCGTAGGCGAACACGATCAGCACCGCGAACCCGGCGAGCGCCTCGCCGACCGAGGTGTGGATGCGCCAGCCGACCAGCAGCCCGGTCAGCGACATCACGACCAGCACGATCAGGTTGTTCACCACGTCGGACAGGGTCCGGCCGGTCAGCACCGCCGACGACGACATCGGCAGCGAGCGGAATCGCTCGATGATGCCCTTCTTGACGTCCTCGGCGAGCCCGGCGCCGGTGTTCGTGGCCCCGAAGATGACGGTCTGGGCGAAGATCCCGGCCATCAGGAACTCGCGGTACCCGGCCCCGCCGCCGGTCGGGTCGATCGCGCCGCCGAAGACGTAGGCGAACAGCAGCACGAACATGATCGGGGACAGGGTGGTGAAGACCAGCAGGTCCGGGACCCGCTTGATCTTGATCAGATTGCGCTTCGCGACGACGGAGGCGTCGGCGAGCATGGTGGCGGCGGCGTTCACGGGGTCGGCTCCTCGGCCTGGTCCGCCTCGTCGGCGGGGCGCCCGGTCAGGGTGAGGAAGACGTCGTCGAGCGTCGGGCGGCGCAGCCCCGCGTCGTCGACCTTGGTGCCGGCCTCGGCGAGCCGGTCCAGCGCGGCGCGCAGCACCTCGACCCCGCCGCTGACCGGCATCGTCAGGGAGCGGCGGTGCCGGTCCAGCACGGCCTCACCCACGCCGAGCGGTGCGAGCAGCGCGGCGGTGGGCTCCAGGTCGTCGGCCAGGCTGGTCGTGACCTCCAGGCGCTCCCCGCCGACCTGCGACTTGAGCTCGTCCGCGGTGCCGCGGGCGATGACCCGGCCGTGATCGATGACCACGATCTCGTCGGCCAGCGCGTCGGCCTCCTCCAGGTACTGGGTGGTGAGCAGCAGCGTCGTCCCGCGCGCCACGAGCCCGCGGATCACGTCCCACAGATCGTTGCGGCTGCGCGGGTCCAGCCCGGTGGTCGGCTCGTCGAGCAGCAGCACCGGCGGGTCGGCGACGAGCGCCCCGGCCAGGTCGAGCCGCCGGCGCATCCCGCCGGAGTAGGTCCGGGCCGGACGGTCCGCGGCGTCGGTCAGGCCGAAGTCGGCCAGCAGCTCACGGGCCCGGTCCCGGGCCCGGCGGCGCCCCAGGTGGTAGAGCCGCCCGACCATCTCCAGGTTCTCGAACCCGGTCAGGTACTCGTCGACCGCCGCGTACTGCCCGGACAGGCCGATCCGGCTGCGCACAGCGGCGGGGTCGGCCAGCACGTCCACGCCGGCCACGGTGGCCTCTCCCGCGTCCGGTGTCAGCAGTGTGGTCAGCACCCGGACGACCGTGGTCTTCCCGGCACCGTTCGGTCCCAGCAGGCCGAGCACCGTCCCTTCCGGCACCGACAGGTCGACCCCGTCGAGTGCCCGCAGCGACCCGTAGGTCTTGACCAGTCCCGTGGCGCGGATCGCGTCCGGCATCGTGTTGTCCCCCTCGGAAGGTGCGAGCGGGGGCCACTGTGCCCTACGACCCTGACAGCCTGCGTCCTGATTCGGCCCGGCGGCGCGCGTGGGCGAGCAGCATCCGGCGCCCGACCAGCATCAACGCCGCCGACACCAGCATCACGACGGCGTTGACCGTCCACGCGGTCGGGAAGCCCGCGTGGGTGGCGAGCGAACCGAAGACGATCGGTCCGGCGAAACCACCGGCGTAGACACCGACCTGCACGATCGACGTCGCCGCTGCCGGGGCGGACGGGTTGAGCCGCACCACGGCGAACTGCAGCAGACCCGGCCACGCCCAGCCCAGCCCGAACGCCAGCACCACCCCGACGACCAGCGCGGGCGTCCCGGGCACGGCGAGCAGCCCGAACCCGCCGGCGCCCGCGGCGAGACTCGCCGCGACGACGGCGACGTGGCCGCCCGAGCGCATGTCCGCGAGCCATCCGTGCAGCATCCGCACCGACAGCCCCACCACGCTGCCGAGGGTCAGCATCAGCCCGGCCAGACCGGGGTCGATCCCGCGGTCCACCGCCGAGGCGACCAGGAAGATGCCGAGCGCGGTCGCGGTCCCGGCCGCGAGCCCGGAGGCCGCGCCGATCACCGCGAGCGCGGCCGTCGCCCGGTCGCCGGACCCCGTGCGACCCGCCGGGCGGGCGTCGGTGCGCGGGCACGCGAACAGTGCGCCCAGCGCCAGCAGCGCGCCGATCCCGTACGCCCAGCGCCAGCCCACGGTCAGCGCCACCGCGGGGACGGCCAGCCCGGCGAGCAGCGTCGCCGCCGGGATCGCGGCCTGCTTCACCCCGAACGACAGCCCCATCCGGTGCGCGGGCACCGAGCGCGCGAGCGTCAGGTTCGACGACAGCTGGCCCATCACGTTGCACCAGGCGCCGCAGAGCAGCAGGACGACGAGCGCGACGTAGGACCGCGCGCCCAGCGCCAGGGCCGCCATCAGCACCGACGCCCCGACCACGGCGATCCGGCTGGTCACCCGTGATCCGACCCGCTCGACGACCATGCCGACCGGCAGCGAGCACAGCGCGCTGACCCCGAAGTACAGCGCGACGACCAGCCCCAGCCCGGACGGGTCGAAGGCCAGGTCGCGCGAGAGCTGCACCGACAGGGCACCGGTGAGGAACACCGGGAGCACCGACGCCGTCGTCACGACCACCGCGCCGGTCGCGACGCGGAAGGCGGACGGCGCGGTGGTGTCCGTCGTGCCCGATTCGGTTGCGATGCTCACGTTCAGCAACGCTAACCGATATGCGTCAACCCTGGATGCGTGAGTCCCCGCGGCCGGCCCACTCCTTCTCGCGCAGCTCGAACTTCTGGACCTTGCCGGTGGAGGTCTTGGGCAGCTCGTCGACCAGCTCGACGTACTTGGGCGCCTTGTACCGGGCGATCCTCGTCTTCACGTGGTCGATCAGCTCCTGCGGCTCGGCGGAGCGGCCCGGCTTGAGCACGGCGAAGGCCTTGCAGACCTCGCCCCACTTCTCGTCCGGCACCCCGACGACGGCGGCCTCCAGCACCGCGTCGTGCGAGACGATCGCCTGCTCGACCTCGACGGTGGAGATGTTCTCGCCGCCGGAGATGACCACGTCCTTCGCGCGGTCGCGCAGCTCGACGTAGCCGTCGGGGTGTACGACGCCCAGGTCGCCGGAGTGGAACCAGCCGCCGCGGAACGCCTCGGCGGTCTTCTCCTCGTCGCGGTGGTAGCCCTTCATGACGTTGTTGCCGCGCATCACGATCTCGCCCATCGTGGCGCCGTCGCGGGGGACGTCGGCCATCTGCTCGTCGACCACCCGGACCCGGTCCGCGCACACCATGCCGACCCCCTGGCGGGCCTGGAGCCGGGCGCGTTCCTCGCCGTCGAGGTCGTCCCAGGCGTGCTGGTACTGGTTCACCGCATACGGCCCGTAGGTCTCGGTGAGGCCGTACACGTGCACGATGCGGAACCCCATCCGCTCCATCTGCAGGATGGTCGTCGGCGACGGCGGCGCGCCGGCCGTCGTGATCGTCAGCCGGTAGTCCAGGGTGACGGCCTCGGGCGCGTTCATGATCGTCGTGACGACGGTCGGGGCGCCGTTGAGATGGGTGACGCCGTGCTCGCCTATCAGCTGCCAGATCCGGTCGCCGCGGACCTCGCGCAGGCAGACGTGGGTGCCGCCGATCGCGGTCACGGCCCACGGGGTGCACCAGCCGTTGCAGTGGAACATCGGCAGCGTCCACAGGTAGACGCTGTCCGCGGTGTGCCCGGAGTGGACGATCTCGCCGAAGGAGTTCAGGTAGGCACCCCGGTGGTGGTACTCGACGCCCTTCGGGTTGCCGGTCGTCCCCGAGGTGTAGTTGATCGTGATGGTGCCGCGCTCGTCGTCGACGGTCCAGGGCAGCGGGGCATCGGAGCCGCGGGCGAGCAGGTCGGCGTAGCTCGTCCCGGAGCCGACGCCGTCGCCGGGCGCCGCCGGGTCGACGACGGTGACGATCTCGCGGACCGTGGCCAGCTCGTCGGCGACCGGGCGGACCGTCTCGTACAGGACGGCGTCGACGACCAGCACCGTGGCCGCCGAGTGGTCCAGGATGTAGCGGACCTCCTCGGTCGACAGCCGGGTGTTGATCGCGACCAGGACCGCGCCCGCGAGCGGCACCGCGAAGTGCGCGACGAGCATCTCCGGGACGTTCGGCAGCAGGTAGGCGACCCGGTCACCGGGCTCGACGCCCGACGCGGCGAGGGCGTTCGCCACCCGGGTCGCCTCCGCCGCGAACTCGGCGTAGGTGTGCCTGCGGTCGCCGTAGACGATCGCCGTGGACTCCGCGAACACCTCGGCCGAGCGGCCCAGGAAGGCCAGCGGGGTGAGCGGGGTGGTCCAGACGTCGGTCGTCGCGCCCTGTGTCACGGTCGGCTCCTTCGCAGGCGGTGCACTCGTCGCCGCGATCCTGCTCGCCGCGAGGAGTACCCGGCAACCCGCGCCGGCCGAGCTCCCGGCGCCTCCCCGGCCGCCGGGGCTCAGCCCTCGATCGTGATGGCGGCCTTGGGGCAGCTCCGTGCCGCCTCCTCGACCTTCGGCCGCAGCGACTCGGCCGGGTTCTCGTCGAGGATGTAGAGGTAGTCGTCGTCGCGCACCTCGAAGACCTCCGGCGCGACACCCATGCAGACCGCGTTGCTCTCGCAGCGGTCGAAATCCACGATGACCTTCATGGCACCCATGGTGCCCCGGCCGGGACGATGCCGCAGGACTGAGGGCTCCCTGACCTGCGGTTATGCTTTCCTTTCCCGTTCGGGAAGGCCGCAGGTCAGCGGCTGTCGCGGGTCTGGGCGGCGGTCGGCAACGGCTGCGGCGCGAGGTTCGCGCGGGCCTGCGCGGGCGCCGGCGGCGGGGTGGTGTGCGGCACCCCGGTGAGGAGCGCGGTCGTCGCCCGGGTGGTCACCGGGATGCTGCCGACCGAGGGCAGGCGTGCCTCGTCGGGTTCGAGCATCGCGGCCACGCCGAGCAGGGCGCCGAGCGCCACCGGGGCGGCCAGTGCCGCGAGTCGCAGTCGCGCCGGGTCCACGGCACACCTCCACGTCGACGACCGCGCGGGGGATGCCGGGGAGCGGCAGCGGCCGTCGACCCACCATCGGGTCGCGGCCGTCCGCCGTTACCGCCATCGGGTGATCCGGGTCAAGCGGGGCGCATCCGGACCACCCGATGGAGGGTGCTCATTCCCTGCGCAGAACCGGACGCAGCGTGTCCAGCACCGACGCGTCGTCGATGGTGGAGGGCACCGGCTCCTCGGCGCCGTCGGCGATCCCGCGCATCGTCTTACGGAGGATCTTGCCGGAACGGGTCTTGGGCAGGGCCGGGACGATTGCGACGTCCTTGAGGGAGGCGACCGCGCCGATCTGGTCGCGCACCATCTGCACGAGCTCGGCGCGCAGCCCGTCCTCGTAGCCCTCGGCGTTGCTGTCGACACCGGCCTTCAGCACCACGAACCCGCGCGGGACCTGCCCCTTCATGGTGTCCGCGACGCCGATCACCGCGCACTCCGCGACGTCCGGGTGCGAGGCCAGGACCTCCTCCATCCCGCCGGTGGACAGACGGTGGCCCGCGACGTTGATGACGTCGTCGGTGCGGCCCATGACGAAGACGTAGCCGTCGGCGTCGAGGTGCCCGCCGTCGCCGGTGAGGTAGTAGCCCTCGAACGCCGACATGTAGGAGCTGACGTAGCGCTCGTCGTCGTTCCACAGCGTCGGGAACGCACCGGGCGGCAGCGGCAGCTTCGCCACGATCGCGCCGTCGACACCGGGCTCGGCCGGGTGGCCCCGCTCGTCGAGGACCTGGACGTCCCAGCCGGGCATGGCACGGGTCGGTGAGCCGGGCTTGACCTCCAGCAGCTCGATGCCCGCCGGGTTGGCCGCGATCGGCCAGCCGGTCTCGGTCTGCCACCAGTGGTCGATGACGGGGATGCCGAGCAGATCCGAGGCCCAGCGGTGGGTCTCGGGGTCGAGGCGCTCGCCGGCGAGGAAGAGGTACTTCAGGGAGGACACGTCGTACTGCCCGAGGAACGTGCCCTCCGGGTCCTCCTTCTTGATCGCCCGGAACGCCGTGGGCGCGGTGAAGACCGACTTCACCCCGTTCTCCTGGACGACCCGCCAGAACTGCCCGGCGTCCGGCGTGCCGACGGGCTTGCCCTCGTAGAGCACGGTCGTCGCTCCGGCCAGCAGCGGCGCGTAGACGATGTAGGAGTGGCCGACGACCCAGCCGACGTCGGACGCGGTGAAGATCGTCTCGCCGGGGCCGACGTCGTAGATGTTGGGCATCGACCAGGCCAGGGCGACGGCGTAACCGCCCGAGTCGCGCACCACACCCTTCGGCTTGCCGGTGGTGCCGGAGGTGTAGAGCACGTAGAGCGGGTCGGTGGCCTTCACCGGGACCGGGTCGGCGGGCGTGGCGTGGGCGACGGCCTCGGCCCAGTCGACGTCGGTCGGGCCCAGCTGCGCGGTGGCCTGCTCGCGCTGCAGGATCACCGTGGACGTGGGCTTGCGGTCCGACAGCTCGATCGCCCGGTCGAGCAGCGGCTTGTACTCGATGACGCGCGTGCCCTCGATGCCGCAGGACGCCGAGACGACGACCGTGGGCCCGGCGTCGTCGATCCGGACGGCGAGCTCCTTGGCGGCGAACCCGCCGAAGACCACCGAGTGGACGGCGCCGAGGCGGGCGCAGGCGAGCATCGCGATCGCGGCCTCGGGGACCATCGGCATGTAGACGACGACCCGGTCGCCGTGGCCGACGCCCTGGTCGCGCAGCACGCCCGCGAACAGCGCGACCTCGTCGCGCAGCTCCGCATAGGTGTAGGAGCGCCGCGAGCCGGTGACCGGCGAGTCGTACACCAGGGCCGTGCGGTCGCCGTTCCCGGCGTCGACGTGCCGGTCGAGCGCGTTGTACGCGACGTTCAGCTCGCCGTCGGGGAACCAGCGGTAGAACGGCGGGCTCGACTCGTCGAGCGCGCGGGTCGGGGCGACGTCCCAGTCGATCCCGTCGGCCGCGCGGAGCCAGAAGCCCTCACGGTCGTCCACACTGGAACGGAAGATCTCCTCGTAGGTGGTCACCGTCGTCCTCTTCCCCTGGCGATCCCGGCGGCCCACGGTGGCCGCCCCTCGTGTCGCCGACGACCCTAGGAGGTGACACCGACAGTGCGCAGCCCTCCCGTGGGCGGACCGCTCCGGAGGGACGGGCCGTTCGTCGACGACGATGTGCCGATCGTCGCAGTGTGACCGGGCGGATCCGTAACGTGATCGGGTGACGGCCCGACACAGCGCGTGGGGGACCCGTCCGATCCGCGGGCGGGCCCACGGACGAGAGGCGGTGCCGGTGCGGCCCGACGACGGTGCGGTCCGGTGGCGTGGCAGGCGGGGTGTCGCCGGTGCGGCGGTGCTCGGGACGCTGCTCGCCGGGCTCGTGGCCGCGGGCTGTGCCCCGGTCCCGTCGGTCGTCCCGGCGGCGGCCGCGGCGACGACGTGC
>NZ_WWFY01000230.1:0-2415 GCF_009864975.1 Pseudonocardia sp. SID8383 | reverse complement strand
CGCCGCCGGGACGCTCGTCGCGGGCGGGGCCGGCCTGGCGCTGTCCTCCTCGGGCAGCGGGATCGCGGCCTCGCGGGCCGCGCTGACCGGCAGGCTGGCCGCGGCGACGCTCGCCGAGACCGCCCCGCCGGTACCCGCGTCGGCCGCGTTCCCTCAGCTCGGCACCGTCCCGTTCGTGACCCCGAACGCCGACTTCTACCGGATCGACGTCGCCCTGACGATTCCCGCGGTCCGGGCCGAGGACTGGTCGCTGCGGGTGCACGGCCGGGTCGGGCGCGAGCTCGTCCTCACCGTCGACGACCTGCTGCGACGCCCGCTGGTGCAGCGCACGATCACGATGACCTGCGTGTCCAACACGGTCGGCGGGAACCTGGTGTCCACCGCGGACTTCGTCGGTGTCGAGCTGGCCCCGTTGCTGCTGGAGGCCGGCGTCGACCCGTCCGCGGACCAGATCGTCTCCACCAGCCGCGACGGCTGGACCGCGGGCACCCCCACCGCAACCGTGCTGGAGCCCGGCCGCGGCGCGCTGCTCGCACTCGGCATGAACGGTGAGGCGCTGCCGGTCGAGCACGGCTTCCCGGTGCGCATGGTCGTCCCGGGTCTCTACGGCTACGTCTCGGCCACCAAGTGGCTCGCCGACATCGAGCTGACGACCTTCGCCGAGCGCAGCGTGTACTGGCGCGACCGTGGCTGGGCCGAGCGCGCCCCGATCAAGACCCAGTGCCGCATCGACGCCCCGGTCGGCTTCTCGAAGCTCCCGGCCGGACGTGTGCAGGTCGCCGGGGTCGCGTGGGCGCAGCCGGTCGGGATCACCGCCGTCGAGGTCCGCGCCGACGACGGCCCATGGGTGCGGGCCGAGCTGGCCACCGAGGTCAACCCGAACACCTGGCGGATGTGGCGGGCCGAGCTCGACCTCTCCCCCGGCAGCCACACCCTCACCGCCCGCGCCACCGACCGCCGCGGGCTCGTCCAGACCGACGTCCGCGTCGAACCGATCCCGGACGGCGCGACGGGCTGGCCCAGCACCATCATCACCGTCGTCTGAACCGATTCCCGGGGCTCTCGGAAAAAGATCCGGAAACTTCCCGGAAATCCCGAACCGCCCGGGCCCACGGCCCGAACAACTCATCGACAGTCCAGACAGGACAGACAGTTTCCTCGAAAGGGAATTCAGCCATGCGCGCCTCTCGCACCCTCGCCACCGTCGGCCTGCTCGCCGCCCTCTCGCTCGGCCTCACCGCCTGTGGCGGCGGCAGCGACACCTCCGCCCCGCCCGCGGCGGCCCCGGCCTCCTCCTCGGCCCCGGCGACCACCGCCGCCGCCGACGGCGTCACCACCAACGACGACGTCTTCGGCCCGGCCTGCAGCCAGCTGCCGCAGGGCGACGAGCCCGGCTCGCTGAACTCGATGGGCCCGCAGCCGGTCGCCACCGCCGCGAGCACCAACCCGCTGCTGACCACGCTGGTCACCGCCGTCGGCAAGGTCCCCGGCCTGGCCGACACCCTGAACCAGCAGCAGGGCATCACCGTCTTCGCCCCGGCCAACGACGCCTTCACCGCGGTGCAGCAGCAGCTCGGCGAGGAGAAGTTCAACGCCCTGCTCGCCGACACCACCCAGCTGCAGGGCCTGCTCTCCTACCACGTGACCCCGGAGCGCCTCGACGCCGCGGGCCTCGTGGAGAAGAAGACCCTGACCCAGCTGGCGGGCGGTGACCTCACCATCGGCGGCACCGCCGAGGCCCCCACCGTCACCGACGGGCAGGGCAACACCGCCAACATCCTCTGCGGCAACATCCCGACCGCGAACGCCACCGTGTTCGTGATCGACAAGGTCCTCATGCCCACGAGCTGACGACCGACAGCACGAGACGACGGGCCCGGGGTGCGAACCCCGGGCCCGTCGTCGTACGAACACCCTGCTGTGACCGCGACCCCGATCCACCCCGCCGCGTCCCTCACCCGGCCGCGGGCGGTGGTCACCGGCCTGCTCGGCGTCGGCTCGGCCCTCGCCGTGGGCGACCTCGTCGCGGGGCTGGTGGCGCCGGCGTCGTCGCCGTTCCTGACCGTCGGCGACCAGTTCGTCCGGCTGACCCCGGAGTGGCTGAAGCAGTTCGCGATCGCCACGTTCGGCACCGCCGACAAGCTCGCGCTGCTGACCGGGATGGCGCTGGTGATCACCGGGCTGGCCGTGGCCGCCGGGCTCCTGGCCCGGCGACGACCCGCCCCGGGCGTGGCGGTCGTCGTCGCGATGGGGGTGACCGCCCTGGTCACCACGGTGCTCGCGCCCGCGTTCCGGCCGGTCGACCTGCTCGCCCCCGCCGTGGCGCTCCTCGTCGGGCCGACGGTGTTCCTCGCGGTGCACGCCGCGTTCACCCGGGCGGCCCGGGACGGCCTGGGCGCCGCCGCGCCGCTGTCG
>NZ_WWFY01000229.1:0-4162 GCF_009864975.1 Pseudonocardia sp. SID8383 | reverse complement strand
GACCGCCGCCGGGGTCCGGCCGGCGGGGCCGCCCAGCGGGGCCCAGTCCTGGCGGAACAGGGAGTCGTCGTACCGGTCGGCGCCGGTGTCGGCCGGGACCTCGCGGGAGACCAGGGAGTCCGCCGTCAGCACCGGCCCGCCCGCGGCGTCGTACACCGTGATCGACACGGTGTCCTCGCCGGTGGCCGCGATCCGGGCGCGGACGGTGCCGGCGCCCGCGGCGAACAGCTGGACGCCCTCCCAGGTGAAGGGCAGGCCGCCACGGCTGATCGCACCCAGGTCGCCGTAGGCGGCGGCGTGCTGCGCGGCGTCGAGCAGGGCGGGGTGCAGGCCGAAACCGGTCGTGTCGGTCCCGGCGCCGTCGGGCAGCGTGACCTCGGCGAACACCTCGCCGTCGCGGCGCCACGCGGCGTGCAGCCCCCGGAAGGAGGGCCCGTAGTCGAAGCCGATCCCGGCGAGCCGCTCGTAGCAGCCCTCGAGGTCGACCGGCTCGGCGCCGGCGGGCGGCCAGGCGGTCGTGTCGAGCCCGTCGGGCGCCGTCGTTCCCGAGCCGAGCACACCGGTGGCGTGCTGCGACCAGGGCAGGCCGTCGGCGTCCTCCGGCCGGGAGAACACGCCGAGGGTGCGGCGGCCACGGGCGTCCGCCGGACCGACGCGGACCTGCACCCGCACGCCACCGCGCTCGGGGAGCACGAGGGGCGCGGCCAGGGTCAGCTCCTCCACCCGGGTGCAGCCGACCTCGTCACCGGCGCGCACCGCCAGCTCGACGAACGCGGTACCCGGCAGCAGCGCACGTCCCTGCACGCCGTGGTCGGCGAGCCACGGGTGGGTGCGGACCGAGAGCCTGCTGGTGAACAGCACGCCGTCGTCACCGGCGAGCTCGACGGCGGCACCGAGCAGCGGGTGGTCGGCGGTGGTCAGCCCGGCGGCGGTGACGTCGGCGGCGCCCCGGACGGGCGCGGGCCAGTAGCGGGTGTGCTCGAAGGGGTAGGTGGGC
This sequence comes from Pseudonocardia sp. SID8383, assembly GCF_009864975.1. NCBI lineage: Bacteria > Bacillati > Actinomycetota > Actinomycetes > Pseudonocardiales > Pseudonocardiaceae > Pseudonocardia > Pseudonocardia sp. SID8383. The sequence goes on along the minus strand of NZ_WWFY01000229.1, from coordinate 3,165 downwards.
AGGTCGACCCGGGACGCACCGGTGCCGTCGAAGAGCCGGGCCCAGTCCACGGTCGTCCCGCGGACGTGGGCCGTGGCGAGTCCGGTGACCAGCGACAGCTCCTCGGGGCGGTCGCGGCGCAGCAGCGGTACGGCGACGGCGCCCTCGGGCAGGGACTCCTGCGCCATGCCGCAGAGCACGCCGTCCGGGCCGAGCTCGACCAGGGTGGTGACGCCGCGCGCGGCCAGGGCGGTGACGCCGTCGGCGAAGCGGACGGTGCCGCGGACGTGGCGCACCCAGTAGTCGGCGGAGCAGATGTCGGCGACCTCGGCGACCGAGCCGGTCAGGTTGGAGACGACCGGGATCCGTGGCTCGTGGTAGGTGAGTCCGGCGGCGACGGCCCGGAACTCGGCGAGCATCGGCTCCATCAGCGGCGAGTGGAACGCGTGGCTGACCCGCAGCCGGGTGCTGCGCCACCCCCGGGCGCGGGCGTGCTCCTCGACGGCGGCGATCCCGTCGGTGTCCCCGGCCACCACGACCGACGACGGCCCGTTGACCGCGGCGAGCGAGACACCGGCGGTGAGCAGGGGTGCGACCTCGTCCTCGGTCGCGCCCACGGCCAGCATCGCGCCGCCGCGCGGCAGCGCGGCCATCAGCCGGGCGCGGGCGGCGACGAGCGTGGCGGCGTCGTCGAGGGACAGCACGCCCGCGACGTGCGCGGCGGCGATCTCGCCGATCGAGTGCCCGCCGACGAGGTCCGGGACCACGCCCAGCGAGGTGACCAGGCGGTAGAGGGCGACCTCGATCGCGAACAGCGCGGGCTGCGCCCGGCCGGTGTCGTCGAGCGCCTCGGCGTCGGTGCCCCACAGGACCTCACGCAGGGTGGCGTCGTTGTCGGGCAGCGCCGCGTCGAGCAGCGCGGCGGTCTCGTCGAACGCCTCGGCGAACACCGGGAAGCGGGCGTGCAGCTCCCGGCCGGCGCCCAGGCGCTGGGAGCCCTGCCCGGAGAACAGCAGCGCGGTCAGGCCCTCCCCCGCGACACCGCGGGCGATCTCGGTGACCTCGTCCCCGGAGCCGAGCAGCACGGCGCGGTGCTCGAAGGTCGCACGGCCGGTGGCCAGCGAGGCACCGACGTCGAGCGGGCTCAGTCCGGTGACCGATCCCGTGAGCCGGGCCCGCAGGGTGTCCAGTGCGGTGGCGGTGCGTGCGGACAGCGGCCACGGCACCACCGCCGGGGCGGACACCTCGGCGGCAGGTGCCTGCGCGTCGGTGTGCGGGGCCTGCTCCAGGATGACGTGGGCGTTCGTGCCGCTGATCCCGAACGAGGAGACCCCTGCCCGGCGCGGGCGGCCGGTCTCCGGCCAGTCGACGGCAGCGTCGAGCAGTGCCACGGCGCCCGCGGTCCAGTCGACGTCGGCCGAGGGGCGCTCGGCGTGCAGGCTGCGGGGCAGCACCCCGTGCCGCAGCGCCATGATCATCTTGATGACGCCGGCGACGCCCGACGCGGCCTGGGTGTGGCCCATGTTGGACTTCACCGAGCCCAGCAGCAGCGGGGTCGCGCGGTCCGCGCCGTAGGTCGCGAGCAGGGCCTGCGCCTCGATCGGGTCGCCCAGGGTGGTGCCGGTGCCGTGCGCCTCGACGGCGTCGACGTCACCGGAGCCCAGCCGCGCGCTCTCCAGCGCGGCCCGGATCACCCGCTGCTGGGACGGGCCGTTGGGGGCGGTCAGGCCGTTGGAGGCGCCGTCCTGGTTGATCGCGGACCCGCGCAGGACCGCGAGGACCTCGCGGCCCTGCCGGCGGGCGTCGGAGAGCCGCATCAGCACGAGCATCCCGGCGCCCTCGGCCCAGCCGGTGCCGTCCGCGCCGTCGGCGAACGGCTTGCAGCGGCCGTCGGCGGCCAGCCCGCTCTGGGCGGTGAAGGCGACGAACGGGCCGGGGGTGGCCATCACCGACGCGCCACCGGCCAGCGCCGTCGAGCACTCCCCGGCCCGCAGCGCCTGCACCGCCTGGTGCATGGCGACCAGCGACGACGAGCAGCCGGTGTCGACGGTGACCGCCGGGCCCTCGGCGCCCAGGGTGTAGGACAGTCGCCCGGAGATGACGCTCGCGGCGTGCCCGGTGGTCGAGTAGACCGCCACGTCCTCGTCGGAGGCGCGGATCACCTCGCCGTAGTCCTGGCCGGTGGTGCCGACGAAGACCCCGGTGTCGGTGCCGCGCAGCGACGTCGGGTCGATGCCGGCCCGCTCCAGCGCCTCCCAGGTGATCTCCAGCAGGATCCGCTGCTGCGGGTCCATCGCGACGGCCTCGCGCGGGGAGATCCCGAAGAAGCCGGGGTCGAAGCCGGCGACGTCGTCGACGAAGCCGCCGACCTGGGCCAGGCTGCCGCCCTCGCCGTCACCGGCGAGCGCGTCGAGGTCCCAGCCGCGGTCGGTCGGGAACGGCCCGAGGACGTCCCGGCCGTGCGCGACGACGTCCCACAGGTCCTCCGGCGAGGCGACGCCACCGGGGAAGCGGCAGCCGATGCCGACGACCGCGACCGGCTCGGACGCGGCGGCGACCAGCTGCTCGTTCTGCCTGCGGAGCCGCTCGACCTCCTTGAGGGACGACCGGAGTGCCTCGACGTACTTCTGGTCCGACGTGCTCATCAGAATCTCCTGCTTGTCGTTCAGTTCGCCGAGGTCAGTTCGCCGAGTTCTCGGTGACGAGCCGCAGCAGCGCTTCGGCATCCATGTCGTCGAGGGACTCCGCGCCGCCGTCGTCGGTCCGGCCCGCGTCGGGGTCGGGGTCGTCGGCGGCACCGGGTTCGGCGTCGGCGAGGCCCAGCACCATGTCCAGCAGGCCCGCCCGCCGCAGCCGTCCGATGGGGACGGAGGCGAGGACCTCACGGATGTGGGCGTCGGGGTCGTCGGTGCGGGTGGTGCCCTGCTCGCCGGGGGTGTCACCGAACAGCAGCGTCCCCAGGTGGCGGGCCAGGTCGGTGGGTGTCGGGTGGTCGAAGACGAGCGCCGCGGGCAGCGGCAGCCCGAGCCCGCCACGCAGCCGGTTGCGCAGCTCCACCGCGGTCACCGAGTCGAACCCGACGTCGCGGAACGCGCGCCCGGCGGGGATCGCGTCGGCGCCGTCGTGGCCGAGGGTGGCCGCCGCCTCGCCGCGGACCGCCTCGACGAGCGCCCGGGCCCGTTCCGC
>NZ_WWFY01000228.1:0-683 GCF_009864975.1 Pseudonocardia sp. SID8383 | reverse complement strand
GCGCCCGCAGCGCGGCCTGGTCGGCGTCGAGGAACTCCCGGACGGGCGTCGGCGGACCGGCCACCGACGCCTCCAGCGACGCGAGGGTCAGCTTGTCGACGCGCATCGCCCGGGCCAGCGGGAAGCGCCGCACCCGCTCGACCAGGGCGGCGCCGCGGCCCCCGCCGCCGAGGAGCAGACCGGCCTGCGGTCCGCCGAGCAGCTTGTCCCCGGAGGCGGTGACGAGGTCGGCGCCGTCGGCGAGGGTGCCCGCGGCGTCGGGCTCGTCGGGCAGCAGCGGGTGCGGGGTCAGCAGCCCGGACCCGATGTCGACGACGACCGGTGGCCCCAGCCCGGCCAGCTCCCGGACCCCGACGGTCGAGACGAACCCCGTCACCACGAAGTTCGACGGGTGCACCACCAGCAGGAACGCGGTGTCCGGGCCGATCGCGCCGGCGTAGTCGCGCAGGTGGGTGCGGTTGGTGGTGCCGACCGGGCGGAGCCGGGCCCCGGTGGACTCGATCAGCTCGGGGATGCGGAAGCCGTCGCCGATCTCGACGAGCTGGCCCCGGGAGACCACGACCTCGCGGCCGGTGCCGGCGAGGGCGGCGCAGACCAGCGCGAGGGCGGCGGCGCCGTTGTTCGCCACCCAGGCCGCCCCCGCACCCGGGACGGCGTCGCGCAGCGCGGCCAGCGCGTCCGTG
>NZ_WWFY01000227.1:0-687 GCF_009864975.1 Pseudonocardia sp. SID8383 | reverse complement strand
CCCGACCGCGCGACGCCCCGAAGCCGGCGCTCGGCACGTCCCCTGCCCCGGGGGCACATCCCCTGCCGCCGGGCACCTCGGCTCCCCCGCGTGCCGACGGCCGCGCGGTGATCCGCGGTGTGCGCGCAGAGCCGGCCCTCGCGCGCGTCCCGACACGCGCGAACAGCCGATCACCGCGCGGGTTTCGGATCAGCGGGTCCCGAGCCCGGTCCGCGCCGTGATCACGAGTTCGCGTGCAGTGCCTGCCCCATCACTGCCGGCCCGATCACTGCCCGCCCATCTCCCGAGCCCGCTCCCGGGCGTGCACCGTGGCCGTCCACCCGGCCACCAGTGTCGCCACGGTGTCCGGGGCCTCGACCGGGAGCAGGTGACCGGCGCCCGGCAGCACGTGCAGCCGGGCGTCCGGCACCAGCCCGGCGATCTCGGTGTGCCGATCGACCGGGCACAGCCGGTCGAGCGCACCGGCCAGCACCAGGGTCGGCACCGCGACGGCGGGCAGGGCTGGGCGCTCGTCGACGCGGGTGCCCTGCAGCCGCAGCTGGGCCGCGAGGCGCCGCTCCCCCGTCTCGTCGGCCATCCGCAGGGCGGTGGCATCGAACGACCGGTCGTGCAGCAGCAGCTCCAGGGGCTGCAGGGCGCGGGCGGGGGCGCCGTCGTCGAGCCGCGTGAGCGCCGCGTCCCAGCCGG
>NZ_WWFY01000226.1:0-707 GCF_009864975.1 Pseudonocardia sp. SID8383 | reverse complement strand
CCGGGTCCTGGGCGTGCTCCGCGCGCCCGCCGCCGTCGAGCCGGGTCCCGTCGCCGTCGCGGTGCCGGAGCCCGCCGTTCCCTCGCGGCGGCGCCGGCTGCCGGTACCCGACCGGGCCGGGCTGTGGGCGCTCGTCGCGTTCGTGGTCCCGGCACTGCTGATGGGGGCGCTGGTCGCCCCGGTGGCCGGCCTGGACACCGGGCAGCCCGTCGTCGACGGGTTCCTGCGCATGCTGCAGCTGCCGTGGCGCGATCCGGTCGCGGCGGTCGTGCTCGCGGTGCAGTTCGCGTTGATCGCATGGTGGCGGTCCGCGCCGGTGCCCGCGCTGCTGCTCGCCGGGGCCGGATCGTTCGTCGCAGGGCTGCTCGACGGCGCCAACGTGTTCGCCGAGTCCGGCTGGGTGCTGCTGGTCTGGGGCGCGGCGACGACGGCGCCGGTCGTGACGTCCGCGGTGGCCGTGGTGGTGTCGACGCTCGTCGTCGTCGCCGGGGGTGTCCTGACGGGGGTGTGGGACCGGCTCGGCTACCCGGAGTCGGTGGTGGTGCTGAACTTCCTGGCCGTGGTGCCGCTGTGGGCGGCCGGGGTCGCGGTCCGCCACCACCGGCTCGACACCGCGGCCCGGCGGCGCGCGCTCACCGAGGCGGGCGTGCGCGACGCGCTCACCCGCGAACGCCTGCGCGTGGCCCGCGACCTGCACGACGTCGTCG
>NZ_WWFY01000225.1:0-818 GCF_009864975.1 Pseudonocardia sp. SID8383 | reverse complement strand
GCGGCCCAGGCGTCGTCGAGCGGCGCGGGGTGCGGGTGCTCGGGCGCGAGCCGGTAGTCCACCGCGACGACGACCGCGCCGGTCGCATTCGCCACCCGCCGGCACACCGGGTCGTGGGTCTCCAGGTCCCCGACGACCCAGCCGCCGCCGTGCAGGTAGAGCACCACGGCCGCGCCGTCGTCGCCCTCGGGGACGTAGGTGCGCAGCGGCACCGGGCCCGCCGGGCCGGGGACGGTGTCGTCGTCGACCCGGCCGACCTGCTCGGGGACGAACCCCGGACCGCGTCGGGCCAGGGCGAGCGACCGGTAGTGGGCCCGGGTGGCGACCGGGTCGCCGTCGCGGACCAGCGGCAGGGCCCCCGCCCCGGCGAGGGTGTCGAGCACGGTCCGGAACGCGGGGTCGAGCGCCATGGCCGTGACGCTAGCCGGTCCCCGGGGGATGCGCAGACACTATTGTTCTAGTACATTGCGAACAAGTTCGGATCACTCGACGAGAGGGACGCCATGACCACACCCGTCGTGCGCACGAGCCGTCGCCGGCTCCTCGCCACCGCACCGGCCACCGCACTGACCGTCGCGGGCCTGGCCGCCCTGGTGGCCACCCAGCCGCCCGGCCGGACGCTCCAGACCACCCTCGCGGTGGTCGTCGTGGGCCTGCTCGCGATCGGGCTGCCGCTGCTGCGGCTGCGCTCCGGGCGGCCCGACGTGGAGCGCCGCGCCGTCGGCACCGCCTGGGCCTTCGCCGTCATCGTGTGGTGGGTGCCCGGCACCCGGCTGGCTCCGCAGGTCCCGGGCTGGGCCTGGACCGCCGGCGTCCTG
>NZ_WWFY01000224.1:0-2240 GCF_009864975.1 Pseudonocardia sp. SID8383 | reverse complement strand
GCACCCCGCTCGACCACCGCGGCTCCGGCCGCTCCCGGCCCGCGGACGACCAGGTCCAGCAGGGCGTCGGCCCGCCGGGCGGCCAGGGTGTCGACGACGGCGCCCGGTGTCTGTTCCTCCGTGCGGCGGGCCTGTTCGTGCGGATCGGGCCCGTCCCACCCCGACCGTCGCCCCTCACGTGCGGCCGGATCGTCGGTGTCCTCGTCGCCGGGCGGGGCGGTGTGGCCGGCGGGAGCCGGGCGTGCGGTGGCGACCCCGGCCTCGATCGCGGCGACCAGGAGGGCGCCGTCCTCGGGAGTGAGCCGGGCCCGTACGACCAGGGACCCGTCGACGTCGTGGTGCCAGCTCACCCCGCGCCGGGCGGCGACGTCGCGCGGCGGCGCGCAGCGGCGGCGGACCGCGCGGACGACGGTCTCGACATGGCTCGCGGTCCCGCCGAGCGCCAGGTCCAGGAGCACCTGCTCGGCGTCCGGCCCGGCTGCGACCAGCGGAGGATAGTCCGGCTCGGTGTCCCCGAGCGGCTCCGGAGCGGCGACGGCGACCGGCCGGCTCCCCGTGCCGTCCCACGGACCGGTGTCCCCGCGTCCGGCGGGTGACGTGGTGGCTCTGTCCGTCCTCCCGCCGTCCGACAGGTCGGATCCGGCGCCCGTTCCGGGGCCGTCGACGTCTCCGGCGCTGCGGTCCGTGCCCGTGTCGGACGCGTCTCCCGCTCCCCGGACGGTGTCGTCTGGCCCTCCCCGTGCTGCGCAGTCGACCGATGCCCCGCCGGAGTCGTCGTCGGGGTCGCGACCTGGGCGCCGGAGCGGCTCCGTGGCGGTGGCCGGCGGAGCAGCGGCGGCCATGCGGTCGAGGACCGCGTCGTCCGCGCCGACGAGGCGGGTGACGGCCCGGACCTTGGAGTAGGAGATCCGGCCGGCCGCGAACGCCTCGGTGATCCGGGGCAGCCGGGTCAGTGCGTGCGCGACCCGCAGGTGCTCGGTCGCGGTGCGCAGGCTCATCCCCGCCCGCCAGGTCAGCCAATGGGCGCAGGACCGGACGCCGACGCCGCACCAGCCGCCGCGGTCGTCGAACTCGGCGAGCAGGCGCAGGAACCGGCACTCGGCGGCGGCGATGTGGCCCGCGAGACCGAGGAGTTCGGACTCGAGATCCGGCAGGCTCAGTTCACCGGCGGGCGTGGTCGTGGGGGTGGAGGTCGGCACGGCGCTTTCTCCTTCGTCGAACGTGTGTTCGACAGGAGTGTGCCGGGTGGGCCCGACAGTTCCGGTCCACACCGACGGTGGGATCGGCGCGGACCGGGGCGATCGCGTTCCGCGGAACGCGATCCGGAATCAGCGACGACGCCCCCTCGCCTCGCACACACCCTCCCGCCGTGCCGCCGTGCCGCCGTGCCGCCGTGCCGCCGTGCCGGGCGGAGAGGCGTGGCCGGGGACATCGAGGTCAGAGGAGGCCGAGCTTGGTGGCCGCGTAGACCGCCTCGGCGCGACGCGACACCATCAGCTTGCGCATCAGGTTGCCGACGTGGAACTTGACCGTCGTCTCGGAGATGAACAGCTCGGCGCCGATCGCGCGGTTGGACAGCCCCCGGGCCAGCAGGCGGAGCACGTCCAGCTCACGGTCGGTCAGCCGTTCCCGGTCGGGCATCCCGCCGGACAGCGACCGCACCATCGCCGACGCGGACCGGGCGTCGAACGCGCTCTCTCCGCGGGACACCGCGCGGATGGCACGGACGAGCTCGGTGGTGTCGACGTCCTTCACCACGTAGCCGCGGGCGCCGGCCTGCACCGACTCGACGACGAGGCGGTCCTCGGCGAAGGTCGTCAGCACCAGCACCCCGATGCCGGGGTGGTCGGCGCACAGCTTGCGGCAGACCTCGAGACCGTCGGTCTGCGGGCCGGACGCCAGCTTGAGGTCGAGCAGCACCACCTGCGGCCGGCCGGTCGCGACGGCGGCGAACGCCTCCGGTGCGCTGCCCGCCTCGCCCACGATGCGCAGGTCGTCCTCGCGCTCCAGTACCGCGCGCAGCCCCTGGCGCATGATCGAGTGGTCGTCGACCAGCACGATCCGGATCGGCCGCGCCGCGACTCCCGCGGGACCGGGACCGGTGCGGGTCGCGGCGGTCCCACCGGACCCGTGCATCCCGCCGCCCGGCGCGTTCCCGCCGCCCTGCCCGGGGCCCGCCTGACCGGGGATGCCGTGACCACCGCTGTGACCACCGCCGTGGCCGGGGCCGCGCGCGCCGA
>NZ_WWFY01000223.1:0-3797 GCF_009864975.1 Pseudonocardia sp. SID8383 | reverse complement strand
CCCGGCCGTCCCCGATCGCGCCGGCGGCGACCACCGGGACACCGACGGCGTCGGCCACCCACGGGACGAGCGCGAGCAGCCCGACCGAGACGGCCTCGGCGTCGGCGGGGTCGGTGGTCCCGCGGTGCCCGCCGGCCTCCATGCCCTGCACGACGACGGCGTCGGCCCCCGCCCGCTCCGCCGCGATGGCCTCGGTGCGGGTCGTGACCGTCGCGAACCAGGCGCAGCCCGCACCGTGCACCGCGGCGACCTGCTCGGCCGTGAACAGCCCCATGATCGTCGAGACGACCGCGGGCCGGGCGGCCAGAACGGCGACGAGCTGGTCGGAGAACGACGGTCCGGGGCCGCCGGCCGGTGCGGGTGTGCCGCCCAGGCTGTCGAGGTAAGCGGTCTGCAGGCCCACGTCGTCGTCGGCGGGCGGGTCGGGGATCCACAGGTTGAGCTGGAACGGCGCGGTCCCGGCGAGCGCGCGGAAGCGGGCGGCCCAGTCGGCGATCGCCTCCGGGGTGTCGTTCACGACGCCCGCGGCACCCATGCCGCCCGCCGCGGCGACCGCGGCCGCCAGCTCCGGTGGGCAGGCCCCGGCCATCGGGGCCTCCAGGACGGGCACCCGCAGTCCGTGGCGTGTGCAGAAGGACTCGGCCCGGCTCCGTGCGCTCACCGCCCTGAGTGTGCCATTCCATCGCGGGTGGACCGGGGCGCCGCGGACGGGAAGGATCGGCCCCGTCCCCGCCCCGCAGTGCGAAGGAGCCCGCTCCCCCTCATGACCGGACCCTCGTTCCTCGAGCAGCTGCGTGCGCACGCCCCCGAGCTGCTGCCCTCGCACCTCCCGCGCGACCCCGCCCAGCGGGTCCCCGCCGACCTGGACGTCCCGCACGGCACCACGATCATCGCCCTGACCTGGGCCGACGGCGTGCTGCTCGCCGGTGACCGGCGCGCCACGTCCGGCAACCTGATCGCACAGAAGGACCTGGTGAAGGTCGTCGGCATCGACGACACCTCCGCCGCCGGGTTCGCCGGGTCGGTCGGGCACGCGCTGCAGATGCTGACGATGTTCGCGGCCGAGGTGGAGCAGTACGAGAAGGTCGAGGGCGCGCCGATCAGCCAGGACGGCAAGGTCCGCAGGCTGTCGAGCATCGTGCGGGAGAACCTGGGCGCGGCGATGCAGGGCTTCGTCGCGCTGCCGCTGTTCGTCGGCTACGACCCGACCGACCCCGACCCGGTCCGCATCGTCACCTACGACCCGACCGGCAGCATCAAGCGCGCCCGGTCCGGCTACGTCGGCATCGGGTCCGGCGCGCAGTTCGCCGAGGCGTCGCTGAAGAAGCGGCACGATCCGGACGTCGACCGGGCCGGCGCGATCGCGCTCGCGGTCAACGCGCTGTGGGACGCCGCCGACGACGACACCGCCACCGCGGGCCCCGACCTCACCCGGGCGATCTTCCCGAACCTGATCACGGTGACCGCCGACGGCGTCGAGGAGATCGGTGTCGACGAGGTCCGGGCGGCGACCGAACGGATGCTCGCCGAGCGGGCGGGGCGTCCCGGCGGCTGAGCCGGCGGGTCAGGGCCGGGGCGGGCCGCCGGCCCGGCCGATGACCTCCTCGACGACCGGCCCCTTGGCGTCGGCGTAGAGGTTCATGTCGGCCCACTCCCGTCCGGCGAGGCCGCGCTGGTGCGCCTCGAAGCGCGCCCGCTCGTCGTCGTGGGCGCGGAGCCGGTCGCGGAACACCAGGGAGCGCGTGATCTCAGGACTGCCCTGCGCGTAGCGGTGCAGGTTCACCGGCAGGTCCCCGACGGCGCCGAGCATGCGGGCAGACTGCCTCGGTGTCCACGCTGCGCTCGGTCGCCCCGGTCGTCGCCACCACCGCTCTCGACCGGTGGCTGGACCACTACCGGGCGCTCGGGTTCACCGTCGAGCGCTACGGCTCGCCGCGGCAGGACTGACCGGGTCAGCCCGCCTTCTCCCGCCGGTCGGCCACCACGACCACGACCGCGGTGACCACGAGCAGGACCGCGGGGTAGGCCCACGGCAGTGCCGGCGCGTCGCCGACCACGAAGGACCACAGGCCGATCCGGCCGGTGACCAGGTACTGCAGCAGCGGGATCACGCCGAGGACCACCCCGAGGAAACCGGCGACGTTCTGTGCCGTCTGCACATGCCCTCCCCAGATTGCAATGCACTCGCATTGCAACAGTGGTCGGCACGAGTTGTCAATGCGACCGCATTGCTACGGTGGCGTCGTGCCCCGCTCCGTCGACCACGACACCCGCCGCTCCGAGATCGCCGACGCCGTGCTCGCGCTCGTCGCACGGTCGGGCACCGAGGCGGTCTCGCTGCGCTCGGTCGCAGCCGAGGCCGGCATCTCGATGGGCCGTGTCCAGCACTACTTCGCCAGCAAGGACGCACTGCTGCTGCACGCCCTGGACCGGTCGCACCGGCAGATGGAGGAGCGGATCGAGACCAGGGCCCGGGCTGTGGGCGGCGGCGACCGGACCGTCCTCGCGACGATCCTCGACGAGCTGCTCGGTGAGCACCCGCGGACCCGTGACGCGCTGCGCATCCACGCCGCCTTCGCCACCCGCGAGGTCGACGAGCGCGCGCGGGCGATCCTCACCGACGGCGACGACGAGATCCGTGCCCTCACCGTCCGGGTCGTCGGCGACGCCGGGTCGGCCGACCCCGACACCGACGCGCACGCCCTGCTCGCCCTGACCGCGGGGCTCAGCACGGAGGTCGCGCTGCACGGCGCCCCCGTCGACCGCGCCCGGCGGACCCTGACTGCGATGCTCGACCGGCTCGCTCCCGCCACGGCGCGCGGACCGGCCGGCGACCCGGAATGATCCGGGCGGTGCGCCCCTGGTTCCCGCTCCTCGCCGGCTCGGTGTTCTACGCGTTCGCCCTGGTGTGGGCGGCCGGTGAGCTCCCCGAGGACCGGGTGCCGCTGCACTTCGACCCCACGGGCGTGCCGACCGCGTTCGGCAGCCGCGCCTGGTTCCTGACGCTCGGCACGCTGTTCGGGCTGCTCGTCGCCGGGATCGGCGCCGGGCTCTACCGCCTGGTCGCGACCGGCTCGCTGGCACGGGTGTCGGTGCCGCACCGCGACTACTGGACGGCGCCGCAGCGGATCGGACGGCTGCGCCACATGCTCGCCGAGGACATGGGCCGGACCTTCGGCGCGACCCTGTTCCTGCTCACCGTGGTCCCGGTGACGGCGGTGTACGCCACCCGCACAGATCCGCCGAGGCTGCCGGTCGGAGCGGTCTGGGTGGTGCTGGCGCTGCTGGTCGCCGGGATCGTCGGGTACTGCGTCTACCTGGCGCGGTACCGGTACCGCCCGGCCTGAGCGCCCGTGATCACCGGGTGTGAAGGGCAGCGACCGCCTCGCGAAAGCTCCGCTCCACGACCGGTGATCACGCGTCGGTGACGGGCCGGCGCAGGATGGTGCCGCAGCTTCTCCGGGCGGTCCGGCGGGGGTCGCCGAGGCAGCTCTCGTGGTGGCGGCCGGTCATGCGCAGCCCGTTTCCACCGTCGTGGACACGAGCCCGTCCTGGCGGAGGTGCGCGCGGCACGGGAAGGTGCTGCGATGGCACGGATCGGACCGGGGGACGTCACCCTCACCATGGCCGACCTGCGGGTCGTGACCCGGTTCGCCGCGGAGTGCGCCGCCGAGGCCCTCCCCCTGTTCGACGCGCCCGACGACGGCCGCCCCCGCGCGGCCCTCGCCGCGGCGTGGGCCTTCGCAGACGGCGCCGAGCGGTCGCGGCTGCAGCGGGTGACCGCCGTCGACGCGGCG
>NZ_WWFY01000222.1:0-1454 GCF_009864975.1 Pseudonocardia sp. SID8383 | reverse complement strand
GCGGCCGGACGCCCCCTGCGCCTGGTCGCGGTGGCCACGGACCCGCCGCTGCTTGCCGACGCCGGACCCCAGGTGTGGGCCGAGCTGAGGGCGGCCACCGTCGCGGCGGCCGAGGACCACCTCCGGGCGGCGGCCGCGGCGGTGGCCCCGCTCCTGCCCCCCGAGCGGGTCGGGACCGTCGTCCGGGACGGGAGACCGGCCGCGGTGCTCGCCGACGAGTCACGGCACGCCGCGGCCGTCGTGGTCGGCAACCGCGGACGAGGTGGCTTCCGCGGTCTGCTGCTGGGGTCGACGGGTGTCGCACTGACCGCGTCGGCGCACTGCCCGCTCGTCGTCGTACGGGGGAACGAGGCCGCCGACGGCCCCGTCGTCGTCGGGGTGGACGGGTCGGACGGCTCCGAGGCGGCACTCGCCTACGCCGTCGAGACGGCCGCGCAGCGGCGGACCGCACTGGTCGCCGTACGGGCCTGGGGGGAACCGGCCATGGATCCGGCGGTCGCGGTGCTGCTCGACACGGTGGAGCTGCGCCGCGCGCAGGCCGAGGAGCTGAAGCAGGCGGTGGCGGCGCTGCGCGAGAAGTACCCGGACGTACCGGTCACGACGCACGTGACCCACGGCTCGCCCGCGGCGGCCCTGAAGGGGGCCTCGGCCGAGGCGGGGATGGTCGTCGTCGGTGCGCGTGGACGGGGAGGTCTCGCCGGTCTCGTCCTGGGCTCGGTCGCCCAGTCCCTGGTGCACCACGCCGCCTGCCCGGTGGCCGTCGTCCGTCCCGAGGTCTCCCGGCGGGTGGCGGGATGACGGGTCCGGCGGCGGCCGGCCCCCGCGTGCTGGTCGGGTTCGACGGGTCGCCTGCCGCGATCGCCGCACTGGGGGTGGCCGCCGACCTGCTGCCCGGCGCCGACGCGACCGTGCTGCACCTGTGGACGCCACCCTTCGCCGGGGACGTCCTGCGACGCCGGCTCGTCGACCGGGCCCGCACCGTCGACGAGCTGATGGGGCTCGTCGAGCAGGAGGGTGCCGCCGAGGCCCAACGGGTGGCACGGCTCGGCTGCGTCGTCGCCCGGGCGGAGGGGTGGACGGCCACGGCGCGGGTGGCACGCAGCTACGGCGGCGACGGCCTGCGCTTCGCGGCCGTGGCCCAGGAGAGCGGTGCGGACCTGGTGCTCGTCGGGGCCCGCGGCCTGAGCGGCGTCTCCGCGGTGCTGGACAGCACGACCGACCTCGTCGTCCAGCACAGCCCCGTTCCGGTGCTCGTCGTGCCGTTCCCGATGCTCGTCGACGAACGCGAGCGGGCCCGGACGGGGCCGGTGGTCGTCGGGTGGGACGGGTCGCCGGGGGCGGCGCAGGCGCTGCACGAGGCCGAGGCGCTGCTCCCCGGACGGCCCCGGGTCGCCGTCGTCGTCGGCGACGACGATCGGGGCGCGGTGCCGCTCGACGGCGACGGCCGCGGGGTG
>NZ_WWFY01000024.1:0-340 GCF_009864975.1 Pseudonocardia sp. SID8383 | reverse complement strand
GTGCACTGCGCCGCGGGCAAGGACCGGACCGGGATCGTGGTCGGGGTGCTGCTGGCCGTGCTGGACGTGCCGCGCGCGACGGTCGTCGCGGACTACCTGCGCACCAACGAGGTCCTGCCGACGCTGTGGGACCGGCTGCGCGCCTGGGGCCAGCCCGAGCCCGACGACGAGGCACTGCTCGGGGTGGACGCCGCCGCCCTGGAGGCCGTGCTCGACGACCTCGACGCGCACCCCACCGGCCCGGCGGGCCGGCTGCGCGAGTGGGGCGTCGGCGACGACGACCTGCGCCGGCTCGCCGAGCGGCTGCTGGAGCCGGTCCTCCCGCACTGACCGCGACCGG
>NZ_WWFY01000221.1:0-1528 GCF_009864975.1 Pseudonocardia sp. SID8383 | reverse complement strand
GGGCCGGGCGGGCGCGGCGTCGCGGTCCGGGGCAGGCCCAGCCGGTCGGCCGTGTCCAGCAGCTCGCGGCGGAAGTGCTCCGCGTCGACCGGGCGCTGCTCGGGGTCCCGCGAGGTTGCCCGGGCGACGAGGGCGTCCACGGCCGGCGGCAGCCCCGGGACCAGCGCCGACGGTGGCGGCACATCCTCGTTCACGTGGCGGTAGGCCACCGACAGCGGGTTGTCGGCGGTGTAGGGCGGCTGCCCGGTCAGCATCTCGTAGAGCACGACCCCGGCGGCGTAGACGTCGCTGCGGCCGTCGGCGCGGCCGGACACGACCTGCTCGGGGGAGAGGTAGGCCATCGTCCCGAGGATCATCCCGGCGTGGCTGACCCCGGCCTCGGCGGCCGCGGTGAGCAGGCCGAAGTCGGCCACCTTCACCTCGCCGCCGGACGAGATCAGTACGTTCTCCGGCTTCACGTCGCGGTGCACCATGCCGAGCCGGTGCGCGCGGGCCAGGCCGGCGAGGACCGGTTCGAGCACCCGCACCGCGGCCGGGAGCCCGAGCGCCCCGCGGGCGCGCAGCACGTCGCGCAGGGTGCCGCCGTCGACCAGCTCCATGACGACGAACAGGCTGGCCTCGCCCAGCGGGCCCGCGGGGACGGTGCCCCGGTCGTAGACGGCGACGACGCACGGGTGGTCGATCCGGGCGGCCAGCCGCGCCTCCCGGTCGAACCGGGTACGGAAGGCGTGGTCCCCGGCCATCCGCGGGTCCATCACCTTGATCGCGACGGCGCGTTCGAGACGGGTGTCGGTGCCGTGGTGCACCGTCGACATGCCGCCGCGGGCCAGCACCGGGCCGACCCGGTAACGGCCGTCGAGCAGCACCTCGCCGGGGCCGTCGGCGGCGAGCCGCCCGGCCCCACCCGGGATGCCGGGGTCGGCCGGACCGGACGGTGAGCTCATCGCGGGTGAGGCTACCGGGGGCGATCCCGGCGGTCGCGCAGGTGGTCGGCGTCGGGGCCGCGGGCGGGCCGGTCCGGTGGGCGTCGGCGCCGTCCGGGACGGTGTGGGACAGTGTCCGGCTGTGAACGAGTCCCTCCCCGCCGCGGTCACCGAGGAGACGCTGAGCGTCGCCGAGGTGGCCGACCGCCTGTCGATCCCCGTCTCCCGGGTCCACCAGCTCGTCCGCGACGGGCAGCTCCTGTCGTTCAAGAACGGGCACGACGTCGTCGTCCCGACCGCGCTGCTCGACGACGACGGTGTCGTGCGCGGGTTGCCGGGCACGATCGTCGTCCTCCGCGACGGCGGCTACGACGACGACGCCATCCTGAGCTGGCTGTTCACCGAGGAGGAGTCGCTCTCCGGTGCTCCGATCACCGCGCTGCGCGCGGGCCGGCACAAGGAGATCAAGCGCCGCGCCCAGGCCATGGCCTTCTGAGGGTTCCGCCGGCTCACCCGCGGGACGGACGCCCGGCGCGTTCGCGCGCCAGCTCGGTCCCGCGGGCGGCCAGCGCCCGGCCGAGCCGGGGCAGCGCGACGGCGGCCCG
>NZ_WWFY01000220.1:0-2826 GCF_009864975.1 Pseudonocardia sp. SID8383 | reverse complement strand
CGGCCGACACCGCCTCCGGCGGCGGCCTCGCCGGTGCGGGCGCCGTCGTCGCCGCGGGGCTCGGTCTCGCCTCGCTGACCGGCACCTCCGTCGGCGACATGCTGCGCGAGCGCGAGTCGCTCGTCGGGCAGATCCAGGCCGCGACCGGCAGCCCGGGCGACACCATCGAGTCCTTCTACGGCGCGCCCTGGGACGTCGCCGCCGTGGTCAACGGCGTCGTCGCGCTGGTCGCGGTCCTCGTCGGGCTCGTCCTGGTCCTCGGCCCGGCCGCCCGGCCCGCCGCGGGCGCCTGGGTCCGGCCGGTCGCCCTCGGCGGCCTGGTGCTCGGCGTCCTGGGGCTGCTGGTCTCCGGCGGCATGTACCTGGACCTGTTCGCCTCGACGCCGGTCCTCCCGCAGATGCCGGGCATCCCGGGCCTGGGCTGACCCGCCCCGGTCGGTGACCCGCGCCGGTCCCCGGACCCACCGCGGCACCGACCGGGTCACCCCGTTCACCCGCTCGATCGCTTCCGCTTCCGGTCGCCGCGGTCCCGTCCCTAGGTTCGGCGCAGGTCACCGCCCGGTGGCCCCGTCGCACCCGCCGACCGCGGGCGACCGGGAGGAACGCCGTGCCGCTTCGGTCCCCGTTCGCGACGACGCTCGTCGCCGTGGTCCTGCTGCTCGTCACCGGCGGTGTTGCCGCGGCCGGGCCGGCGGCGACGCCCGAGCAGCGTGCGGCCACCGCGGTCGAGGCCGCACTGCGCCAGATCGGGCTGCCGTTCGTGTGGGGCGGCAACGGGCCGGAGAACGGCGACCGCGGCTTCGACTGCTCCGGGCTGACCGCGTTCGCCTACGGCAAGGCCGGCGTCGTCCTGCCACGGACCGCGCACGCCCAGTACCGCCGCGGCCCGCGGGTCCCCGCCGGCTCCCCGCTGCGCCCGGGTGACCTGGTCTTCTACGGCACCGTCGACAAGGTCCACCACGTCGGACTGTTCGTCGGGCAGGACCGGATGGTGAGCGCTCCGACGTTCGGGCTGCCGGTGCAGACCTCCTGGTACCGGTGGCGCGGCGACGACTACCTCGGCGCGACCCGACCGGCGCAGGCCACCGACGGCGTCCCGGACCCGGCGGTCCGGGAGACGCCGGACCCGTCGATTCCGGACGAGCCCTGGTTCGACGCCCCCGCCGCACCGCGACTGCCCACGTCGCCGACGGCCCCGCGGCGGGCCCCGGCGACCCGCTGACTCCGCCGGTGGCACCGGGGGCGTGGAGCGGCGACGCCGGCACCCGCCCCGTCAGGACGCGTCGGCCACCGGGGTGTCGACCGCGACCACGGTGAGACCGAGGGAGGGCACCAGCCTCAGGGCCCGGGCCGCAGGCGCCGCCGGGTCCAGTACCACCACGACCGCGGTCCCGTGGGCACGGGCGCGGTCGGCGGCCGCGCGCAGGATCGTGACCCCGCGCAGTCCGAGGAAACGGACGGCGTTGAGGTCGAGTACGACCCGGCCACCCGCCGCGAGGTCGACGGCGGCGAGCACGCGCACCTCGACCGCGGGTCCGGTGGCGAGGTCGAGGTCGCCGGACACGCCGATGACGACGGTCGCGGCGGGACCGCACCCGACCTCGACCTGCGGGCCGGCGTGAGCGGGCTCGGGCTCGGGGACGAGGAGGAGACGACGGGATGGCGTGGGCGCGGTCATGGGTCCGCCAGGAGGGAGGTGGCCGGTCCCGTTGCGGGAACGGTCGGCCCGTGGTGCCGTCGGGGCACTGAGCTGTACCGGACGGCCGAACGGCGACGGCTCCGAGGAGGCGTCGCCCGAAGATGTGTCGAGCTGGACCGGGGTCGTCACGGTCGACGGCCCGGTCCGTCACCGTAGCCGTCGCCGGCACCGGGTGTCCAGGGTGCGGTCCGCTCCCCCGGCGGGCCGGCGCCCCGGCGGGGATACTCACGACGATGCCGACCGCACCGGAGATCCCCCGGGCTGCCGGGCCCCGACCGCCCGCCGGAGCCCGGTGACCGGGCCCGTCGTCGCCCGCCTCTGGCGTCCCGTCCTGCTCGTGGCGCTGGTGGGCGTCGCGGTCGTCGTCGCGATCGCCGTCGGGGTGCCCTCGGTGGAGCAGCTCCGCGACGGCCTGGCCGGGACCGGATGGGCGGGACCGCTGCTGTGGGCGGCACTGTACGCCGGACTGTCGCTCACCCCGGTGCCGGTCAGCCTGCTCGCCGTGCTCGGCGGGGTGCTGTTCGGGTTCGGCGAGGGGCTGCCCGCCACGCTCGCCGGGAAGTTCGTCGGCGCGGCGGTCGGGTTCGCCCTGGCGCGGCGGCTGGGCCGGGACACGGTGCTGCGGCTGGTGGACCGCTCGGGCCGGGGCGCGGAGCGGATGGCGGTGGTCGACGACCTGGTGCGCCGTCGCGGCGTCCTGGCCGTGGTGGGGGTCCGGCTCGCGCCGGTCCTGCCGTACTCGGTGCTGAACCTGCTGTGGGGGCTGACCGCGGTCCGGTTCCGGCACTACCTCCTCGGCACCGTCCTGGGGGTCACCCCGGGCACGACGGCGCTGGTCGCGGTCGGCGCGTTCGGCACCGACCCCGGGTCGCTGCCGTTCCTGGTCTCGGTGGCCGGGCTCGGGGTCGTCGTGCTGACCGGGGTCGTCCTGGCCCGGCGCCGGCCGACCCGCTCGCGCGCCGACCCGCCCGCGAACGGCTGAGGGCTCAGCCGGGCCCGACCGTCGCGGCGACGGCGCGGTGGTCACCGACGTCGAGTGGCAGCACGGCCGGGTCCCGCCCGGTCAGGCGGCCGAGCGCGATCAGGTGGTCGAGCTGGGCACGCGGCGTCGCCGCCGGGAACGTCCG
>NZ_WWFY01000219.1:0-2590 GCF_009864975.1 Pseudonocardia sp. SID8383 | reverse complement strand
GCTGCGGGCCGGCGACGGCGGTCCCCGGCCCGCACCGCCGTCGGGCGCCGGTGGTTCCCCGCTCACCCCGCGCGAGCACGCGGTGCTGGAGCTGGTCGCGCACGGGCTGACCAACCGGGCCGTCGGCGAGCGGCTGTTCATCTCCGAGAAGACCGTGAGCGTGCACCTGTCCCGGGCGATGGCGAAGCTCGGCGCCTCCGGCCGTGCCGAGGCGGTCGCCCTCGCGCACTCCCGGGGTCTGCTCACCCCCCGCGACTGAGGACCGGGGCACGCCGGTCTGTCCCCTCCGGACCGGACCGGGCCCGTGCGGGCCGTGACGTGTGCCACCCGCCGTGCCTAGGGTCGGTCGTGCCGCACGTCACCGGCAGACCGATGGAGGTCGCATGGTCGTCCACGGGCTCGTCCCGTCGTCCCGGACCGGCAGCGGGGCGGGGGTGACCGCATGATCGCCCGTTCGCCCGCCCCGGACCTGGACGTGCCCGCCCTGCCCGCCTCCGCGACGCTCCGCGGCGCGGCCGACCGGTTCGGCGACGCGACGGTCCTGCACCAGGCCGGGCACGAGGTCACCTTCCACGGGCTGCTGGCCCGCGCCTCGGCGTTCGCGCACGCGCTGCACGCCGACGGGGTCGGCCGCGGCGACGTCGTCGCACTGCACCTGCCGAACTGCCCGCAGTACGCGATCGGTTACTGGGGGACGCTGCTGGCCGGGGCGACCGTCACCCCGGCGAACCCGCTGCTCGCCCCGGACGACCTGGGCGCGCAGCTCGCGGACGCGGGGGCGGCCGTCGTCGTCAGCTGGGAGGCGGCGCTGCCCGCGGTGCTCGCCGCGCGGCCGGCGACGTCGCTGAAGCGCGTGCTCGTCACCGGCGCCCACGGCGACCCGGAGCAGCTGCCCCCGGAGGTGACCGGGCTCCGGGCGCACCTCGACGGCAGGCCGGCCACCCCGCCGGGCACCGACCTGGAGGTGGACCCGGACCGCGACCTCGCCCACCTGGCCTACACCGGCGGCACCACCGGCCGGTCCAAGGGCGTGCGGGTCACCCACCGGCACGTGCTCACCAACGCGCTGCAGGCCGCCTGCTGGGGCACCGGCGCCCGGCCGGACGTGACCGCCACCGCGCACGGGCCCGGCGTCGTCCTGGCCGATCCCGGTCCGGCGACGGAGTTCCCGACCCCGATCGGCACCGGGCGGGCGATCGGGATCGCCCCCTGGTTCCACGCCATGGGCACGATCGGCGGGCTCAACGTCCCGTTGCTCACCGGGACGACGACGATCGTGCACGCCCGCTTCGACCCGCGCGCCTATCTGGCCGACGCCACCCGGTTCGCCGTGACCTCGCTGTCCGGCGCGCCACCGGTGTACGCGGCGCTGCTCGCCCACCGCGAGGCCGCCGGGGACCTGTCCTCGGTGCGGTCGCTGACCTCGGGCGCGGCACCGCTGCCGGTCGAGATCATCCGGGCGCTGCGCGACTGGTTCGGCGAGGACCTGGTCATCTCCGAGGGCTACGGCCTGACCGAGGTCACGATGGCCGCCACCCTCGGCCCCGCGGCCCGGTCCGCGGACCGGCGCCCGGGCACCGTCGGGTTGCCGATCGCGGGCACCGAGATCCGCATCTCCGGACCGGACGGCGAGGAGCTCGACGCCGGCGCCGAGGGCGAGGTGTGGATCCGCGGGCCGCAGGTCACCGGCGGCTACCACCGGCGCCCGGCCGAGACCGCGGCCGCCTTCGACGGCGACGGGTGGCTGCACACCGGCGACGTCGGCGTCCTCGACGGCGACGGCTACCTGCGCATCGTGGACCGGCTCAAGGACATGCTGCTCCACAAGGGCTACAACGTGTACCCGCGCGACCTGGAGGAGCGGCTGCTGGCGCTGCCGGGCGTGACCGGTGCGGCCGTCGTCGGGCGCCCGGTGGGGGTCGACGGCGAGCACCCGGTCGCGTTCCTGACCACCGCGACCGGCGCCGACGGGGCCGCGGTCCGCGCCGCCGTCGACGGCCTGAACGAGCGCCTGCTGCCCTACCAGCGGCTGCGGGAGGTGCACCTGGTCGGGGCGATCCCGGTCTCGGCGGCGGGGAAGGTGCTCAAGCGGGACCTCCGCGAGCAGCTGCCGACCCTGTCCCCGGACGTGGCGAAGGAGTGACGAACAGTCACTCCTGGTGAGGAAGAGGGGCCTGCACGGGTGGGCAGGTACGTCCGATGGGTGGAGTAGTCACTCCGACGGTTGGCGTAGGGGATGACCGGATAACAGGCTGGTCGTACGACACGACAGACGGGTGGAAGCAGGAGCCGGCGGCGCGCACCGGATCCCGAAGAACCCCGTATCGACTCCCCCGAGATCGTGGTGATCGTCATGTCCGCGCCCGCCGTCCACATCCCCAGCCCGCGCCGCCCCCTGGGCGCCGTCCCCCTCTCCCCGTCGGTCCCCGCACCGCGGGCCGGTGGGACCGGTCGTGCGGACCGGGTCGAGGGGCGGCACCGCCGTCGCGAGGACCACGTCGACCTGCCGGCGCCCCGCCGGGAGCGTCCGCGGTCGACCTCGCCGCTGACGCCGGGCATCCCCGCACCGCGACCGGCGTCGCCGGGGTCG
>NZ_WWFY01000218.1:0-7332 GCF_009864975.1 Pseudonocardia sp. SID8383 | reverse complement strand
CGGACCCGGGTTCCGCGGCGCCGGGGTCGGAGGGCTCGGGACGGGGGTCCGGCAGCCCGTACCGCAGCGCCCGGGCCACGGCGTGCCCGCGCGGGCGGGTGTCCGGGTCGTCGTCCTCGGTGGGGGCGGGGTCGTCCGCCGCACCGGACGGGGCCGGGTCCGCGGCGCCGTCGGCGTCACCCTCCCCCACCTCCACCCCGTCGTCCTCGAGCACCTGCTCCGGGAGTGTCTCGGCGTAGCCGGGGTCCTCGGGGCCGCCCTCGTCGACGGGTTCGGTCGTGTCCCCGGGAGCCGGGGCGGGCTCGTCCCGGAGGGGCCGCCACCCCGCGGCGGCGATGGCCGAGCGGCGGGCGCGGCGTTCCTGGCGCTCCCCCACCACGTCGGGCTCGTCGGGGCGCCGTCCCAGGAACGTGTGCACGAGGTGCTGCTGGACCCCGCCGACGGTCTGGACGCGGACGTCGTCGAACCCGGCCCGTTCCATCCGGTGCACCATCTGCTCGGGCCCACCGGCCGTCGCGATCCGCCTGGCCCGGTAGCGGGCGAGGTCCGCGGCCCCCCAGCGCAGCGAGGCCATCGGGAGCATCCAGGTCCAGTTCGCCGTCGTCCAGCGCATCCGGCTCCGGCCGCCGACGGCGTAGTCGTGCACCGCCAGCGGGGCGCCGGGCGCGAGCAGGCTCAGCAGCCGGCGCAGGCCGTGCTCGGCGTCGGGCAGGTTGGACACCAGGAAGGACGCGAGGATCCCGTCGAACGGGCCCTCGATGCCGGCCTCGGCGAGGGTCTCCAGCCGGGAGTGCACGAACGTCACCCGGGGCGACCAGTTCTTCTTCCGGGCGACGGCGAGCATCTCCGCGGACGCGTCGACCGCGACCACCTCGGCACCTCCGACGCTGGTCAGCAGCGCCTCGGTGGACACCCCGGTGCCGCAGCCGACGTCGAGCAGACGCAGACCGTGGCCGTCGCCCAGGCCCATCCGCGACGCCGACACCCGCAGGTGGGTGCGGTAGCCGGGCAGGGTCGCGACGAAGGCGTCGAAGCCCGCGGCACCCCGCCCGTAGGCACGGTGCACCGTGGCCGGGCGGATCTGGTCGCTCTCCTGCCACGCCTCGCCGCTCACGGGGCCTGATCCTGCCCGCAGCAGCCCGTGTCCGGAACCCGACGCGCCCTCCCCGGTGGGGTGTGACACCCACCCGGGAGGGCGCGCTGGGCCGAACGTGGAGCTCCGGCCACCCGTGCGGCGCAGCGGGTCCGGCCGGAGACGGGGTGCCGCCTCAGCAGCAGCGGCCCTGCGGGTTGCTCTCCTGGTACGCGGTGCGGGCCCGCCAGTACTCCCGCTCGGTCATCGGCGGGTGGTCGTGCCCGCTGCGACGGTGGTGGTCGAGGTAGCGGTCGTACAGGTCCGCCCCGATCACCCCGCGCCACCAGCCGTGCAGCGCCCGCAGCCGGGCCAGCGTCGCGGCCGCCACGGTCGGTCCCGCCACGGTCAGTGCCCCGACCGGGCCGGGGTGCCGGCCGTCTCGGTCCACTCCTTCTCCAGCTCCTTCTCCGCCGGGGTCGCGACCAGGCCGGCCGGGGCGTAGAGCCGCGAGGGAACCGGCTCCTCCTCGTGGTCCGGGCGGCCGCCCGTCGAGATCGACGTCCAGGCGGCCAGGACCGCGGCGACGATCACGACGAGCGCGAGCGTCACGAACAGGATCGACAGCGTGCCCTGGACGAAGGTGTTGCGGACGACGGCCGCCATCGCCTGCGGGGTGCCCGCGGTGCCGAAGCTCGTCTCCCCGGACGCGATGGCCTCCCGGAAGGCGAAGTGCTGCGCCCAGTACCCGATCTTCGGGTTCGAGGAGAAGATCTTGTACATCGATGCCGTGACCGTCACGACGGCGGCGAACGCCAGCGGCACGACGATGATCCACAGGTAGCGCACGTGCCCGCGCCGGGCCGCGATCGCCAGGCAGACCGCGAGCGCGATCGCCGCCAGCAGCTGGTTCGCGATGCCGAACAGCGGGAAGAGCGTGTTGATCCCGCCCAGCGGGTCGGTCACGCCCATCAGCAGGATCGCGCCCCAGGCACCGACCATCAGCCCGGTGCAGATCCAGGCGGCCGGCCGCCACGAGGTGTCCTTGAACCTCGGGGCCACGGTGCCGATCGCGTCCTGCAGCATGAAGCGCGCCACCCGGGTGCCGGCGTCGACGGCGGTGAGGATGAACAGCGCCTCGAACATGATCGCGAAGTGGTACCAGAAGCTCATCATCCCGGGCCCGCCGATGAACTGCTGCATGATGTTCGCCAGGCCGACCGCCAGCGTCGGCGCACCCCCGGTGCGGGAGACGATCGACTCCTCGCCGACCAGTGCCGCGGTCGTCGCCAGCTGGTCGGGGGTGACGTTGACGTTCATCAGGCCGAGCGAGTTCACGAACGCGGCCGCGCCCTCGACGGTGCCCTCGGTCAGCGACGCGGGCACGTTCATCGCGAAGTAGAGCCCGCGGTCGATCGACAGCGCCGCGACCAGCGCCATGATCGCCACGAAGGACTCCATGAGCATGCCGCCGTAGCCGATGAAGCGGGTCTGGCGCTCCTTCTCGACCAGCTTGGGCGTGGTGCCCGAGGAGATCAGGGCGTGGAAGCCGGACAGCGCGCCGCAGGCGATCGTCACGAACAGGAACGGGAACAGCGACCCGGCGACGACGGGGCCGTCGTCGCGGCCGGCGAACTCGCTGAACGCAGGTGCCATGATCTCGGGGCGGACGACGATGATCGCCACCGCGAGCAGCACGATCGTGCCGATCTTCATGAACGTCGACAGGTAGTCGCGCGGGGCGAGCAGCAGCCAGACCGGGAGCACCGCGGCCACGAAGCCGTAGACGATCACGCCCCAGGCGATGGTGGTCCGGTCCAGGGTGAACAGCGCCTGGCCCCAGCCGGTCTCGGAGACCCAGCCGCCGGCGACGATCGCGCCGATCAGCAGCACGAAGCCGATCCAGGAGACCTCGGAGACCTTCCCGGGCCGCAGGTACCGCAGGTAGACGCCCATGAACAGGGCGATCGGGATGGTCAGCGCCACCGAGAAGACGCCCCACGGGCTCTCCCCGAGCGCGTTCACCACGACCAGCGTGAGCACCGCGATCAGGATGATCATGATGGCGAGGGTCGCGATGATCGCCGCGATCCCGCCGACCCGGCCGAGCTCCTCGCGGGCCATCTGGCCCAGCGAGCGCCCGCCGCGGCGCATCGAGAAGAACAGCACCAGGTAGTCCTGGACCGCGCCGGCGACGATGACGCCGACGATGATCCAGATCGTGCCGGGCAGGTACCCCATCTGCGCGGCCAGGACCGGTCCGACCAGCGGACCGGCACCGGCGATCGCGGCGAAGTGGTGGCCGTAGAGGACCCGCCGGTCGGTCGGCAGGAAGTCCTGGGCGTTCTCCTTGTACTCGGCCGGGGTGGCGCGCCGGTCGTCCGGACGCAGCAGCTTGTTCTCGATGTAGCGGGAGTAGAACCGGTACGCGATCGCGTAGGTGCTCACCGCGGCGAACACGAACCAGATCGCGTTGACCGTCTCCCCGCGCACCAGCGCGAGCATCACCCACGCCAGCCCGCCCAGCAGGGCGATCCCCGCCCACACCGCGATCTTCCACGGTGTCCACGCCCGCTGTTCGGCGAGGAGCACCTCCTCGTCCACCGCCGCCGGCGGGAGCTCGCGCCCCGCCGGTCCGCCCGACACCTGTGTCATCGCGCCCCTCCGATATGTCCGACGCGCGAACTATAGGAGGCGGTGTGCCCGGTGGGAACCGATGTCCGCTTGCCGACGCACGACGGCCGCCGCCACCCGGTCGGGTGACGACGGCCGCGGGGTCGTGCGGGCGGGGCGGGGGCCGGTCAGAAGCCCCCGCCGGGGCCGCCCATCGCCAGCTTGGCCAGCATCTCGCGGGCCCGCTCGGCGTTGCGCGGCTCGCACAGGACGTCGTAGCGGCCCGCCACCATCTGGCTGGCGGACTGGAAGTCCCGGCGGCCCTTGCTCGCGCTGTAGCTGACCGCGGCGAAGGCCATGAAGAACACCGCCCCGGACACCAGGCCGACGACGATGGGCAGGAAGTTGCCGTCCGGGGAGAACACGAACAGCAGGACACCGACGAACAGACCCAGCCAGGCACCCTGCGCCGCGCCGGAGGCGAGCACACGGCCCCAGGTCAGGCGGGCGATGACCCGCTCGACGAGCATCAGGTCGACGCCGACGATCGTCACGTCGGCGACCGGGAAGTCGGAGTCGGCGAGGTGGTCGACGGCCCGCTGCGCCTCCTCGTAGGTGGCGTAGGAGCCCACCGGCCACCCGGTCGGCGGAGTGGGCAGCTGCGGCAGGCCCGGAGCCGGACGAGTCTGGCCGCCGAAGGGGTTGGTCATGGCGCGCTCCTCGTGGAAGATGTCCTGTCTCGTCGTCGGTGCAACGTTCGACCCGACCGCGACGTGCCCCGAACACTAGTCGCGGAGCCGCAGGTCACACCCCACCGACCGGACGACACGGCCCCGCACCCCGGGACGGGGTACGGGGCCGTCGACGCGGGCGCGGTCAGCGCAGCTTGTAGTCGCGCAGCAGACCCCGGGAGATGATCGTCTTCTGGATCTCCGAGGTGCCCTCGCCGATGAGCAGGAACGGCGCCTCGCGCATGAGGCGCTCGATCTCGTACTCCTTGGAGTAGCCGTAACCGCCGTGGATGCGGAACGCCTCCTCGGTGACCTCCTTGCAGTACTCCGAGGCGAGCATCTTGGCCATGCCGGCCTCGACGTCGTTGCGCTCGCCGCGGTCCTTGAGGCGCGCGGCGTTGACCATCATCAGGTGCGCGGCCTCGACCTTGGTCGCCATCTCGGCGATCTTGAACGCGATCGCCTGGTGCTGGACGATCGGCTTGCCGAAGGTCGAGCGCTGCTGGGCGTACTCGACGCCCAGCTCGAACGCCCGGATCGCGATGCCGCAGGCACGGGCGGCGACGTTCACGCGGCCGACCTCGACGCCGTCCATCATGTGCGCGAAGCCCTTGCCACGCTCCCCGCCGAGGATCTGCTCGCCGGAGATCCGGTGGTCCTTGAACACCAGCTCGGTGGTGTCGACCCCCTTGTAGCCCATCTTGTCGATCTTGCCCGGGACGATCAGGCCGGGGGCGACCTCTCCGTAGCCGGTGGGCTTCTCCACCAGGAACGTGGTGAGGTTCTGGTGCGGACGCTCGGCGCCCTCGTCGGTCTTCACCAGCACCGCGGTCAGGTTCGACGTGCCACCGTTGGTCAGCCACATCTTGGCGCCGTCGATGACGTAGTCGTCGCCGTCCTGCTTCGCGCGGGTCTTGATCGCCGCGACGTCCGAGCCGAGGTCGGGCTCGGACATCGAGAACGAGCCACGGGTCTCGCCCGTGGCCATCCTCGGCAGGTACTTCTCCTTCTGCGCCTGTGTGCCGTGCTGGCGGAGCATGTACGCCACGATGAAGTGGGTGTTGATGACGCCGGAGACGCTCATCCAGCCGCGGGCGATCTCCTCGACCACCAGGGCGTAGGTGAGCAGCGACTCGCCGAGGCCGCCGTACTCCTCCGGGATCATGAGGCCGAACAGCCCCATCTCCTTCATCCCGTCGACGATGTCCTGCGGGTAGGTGTCCGCGTGCTCCAGCGCCGTCGCGTGCGGGATGATCTCCTTGTCCACGAACGAGCGGACGGTGGACAGGATCTCGGTCTGGATGTCGGTCAGACCGGCGGTCTGGGCGAGCCGGGCCATGCTGGTTACTCCTCGGTGAGCGTCGTCGGTCGGCGGGCGGTCGGGGCCTCAGCGCTGAGGTTCGGTGCGCGAGCTGCGCTCACGCCTCCGGCGGGGTCCACTTGTCGGTGCGGGTCATGCCCGCCGCGCGGCCCTTGCCCGAGATCACCAGCGCCATCTTGCGGCTGGCCTCGTCGATCATCTCGTCGCCGATCATCGCCGCGCCGCGCTTGCCACCGGCCTCGGAGGTGAAGTACTCGTAGGCGTCGAGGATGTTCTCGGCGTGGTCGTAGTCGCTCTGCGCCGGGGAGAAGGTCTCGTTGGCGGCGTCGATCTGGCCGGGGTGCAGCACCCACTTGCCGTCGAAGCCCAGTGCCGCGGACCGGCCGGCGACCCGGCGGAACCCGTCGACGTCCTTGATCTGCAGGTACGGGCCGTCGATGGCCTGCTTGTCGTGCGCGCGGGCCGCCATCAGGATCGACATGAGGATGTGGTGGTAGGCGTCTCCCACGTCGTAGCCGGGGGGCTGCTCGCCGACGACCAGCGACTTCATGTTGATCGAGGCCATGAAGTCGGCCGGGCCGAAGATGATCGTCTCGACCCGCGGCGACGCGGTGGCGATGGCGTTGACGTTGGTCAGGCCCAGCGCGTTCTCGATCTGCGCCTCGATGCCGATCCTCCCGACCTCGAGACCGTTGGTCTTCTCGATCTGGGTCAGCAGCAGGTCCAGCGCGACGACCTGCTCGGGGGTCTGCACCTTCGGCAGCATGATCGCGTCGAGGTTGGCGCCGGCGCCCTCGACGACCTCGACGACGTCGCGGTAGGTCCACTCGGTGGTCCAGTCGTTGACCCGGACGACGCGGATCTTCTCGCCCCAGCCGCCCTCGTTGAGGGCCTCGACGATCGTCGTCCGCGCACCGGGCTTGGCCAGCGGGGCGCAGGCGTCCTCCAGGTCCAGGAAGACCTGGTCGGAGTTCAGCGTGCGAGCCTTGTCGATGAACTTCTGGCTCGATCCGGGCACGGCCAGGCAGGACCGGCGGGCGCGGAGGGTGGTGCTCACAGGCGGGCTCCTCGTCGAGATCGTCCTCGCCCGCGTCGCGGCGACGACGTCGTCACGACACGGGCGCTCGGGCTGGGGACTGATGCTGGCACGACGACGGCCGCGGCGCCCCGTCCAGGTGATTGGTTTCTCACCCGCCGGTGGTCAGGTGGGGTTACCCGTCGGTCACCCCTGTTCGGGAGGTGGGGTCAGGGAGCCCCTGGCCACCGCGACGACGGTCCCGCCGACCCAGCTCCCGACGGCCCGGCCGCCCTCGGTGCGCACGCCGGCGTACAACGTGGACGGACGGCCCATCTCCACTCCCTGGGTCACGACGAAGGAGTGCTCGCCGTCGTCGGTGACCAGGCCGCGGTCGGCGAGGAAGATCCCGAGCGCGACGGCGGCCGAGCCCGTCGCCGGATCCTCGGGAACCCCGATCCCGATGCCGAACATGCGGGCGTGGACCCGCTCGGCGGTGGCGTCGACGGCGGCGACGAGCAGCCCGGTCGCGCCGCTGTCGGCGACCGCGGCGGCCAGCGCCGCGGGGTCGGGCACCGCG
>NZ_WWFY01000217.1:0-2805 GCF_009864975.1 Pseudonocardia sp. SID8383 | reverse complement strand
ACCCGCACCGCGCTGGCCGACGTCGGCGCCGTCGAGGTCGGGCTCGACGACGGCGGCACCGGTCACCTGCTCCCCGACGACCTCGACCCGGTCGCCGACCCCGGGCCGTCGGTGGCGCTGCTGCCGAGCCTGGACCCGACGACGATGGGGTGGAAGGCCCGCGGCTGGTACCTCGACCCGGCGCACGCACCGCTGCTGTTCGACCGCAACGGCAACGGCGGCCCCGCGGTCTGGGTGGACGGCGCCGTCGCCGGGACCTGGGTGCAGCGGCCCGACGGCGCCGTCGTGACCCGGCTGTTCGGCGACGTCGACCCAGCCGCCCGCCGGGCGGTCGACGACGCCGCGGAGCGCCTGCGGGCGTTGCTGGGCGGGGCGCGGGTCTCCGCCCGCTTCCCGGCCCCGGTGCAGTCGGAGCTGCTGGCGGGGCCGTGAGCCGGGTGCTCACCGCGGGAGGACGACCAGGTTGCCGGCTCCGCTCCACGGTGTGGCGACGTCGACCCCGTCGGGAAAGGTCCCACGCCGCATCACCAGCGTGCTCGTCCCGGGGGTGTACCGAGCAGGGCGCACGAAGAGGTAGTTGACCCGCAGCACGGCGCCCAGGACAGGGCCCGAGCGGTCGATCCGGTCCCGGACCCGCCCCAGCAGGGCGGCACGTTCGGACAACGGATCGTCGATCGCGCACCGGTCCTCGCAGAAGAAGGCCAGCGCCCCGACCTCCCCCGCGCTGACGACCTTGCCGTGCAGCCCGCCCGCCACCCGTGCGTACTCCTCGGACGTCGCGTGGTTGGTGGAGATCGGCGCGATCCGCCAGCGCGCCCCGTCGTGCCCCGCGTAACCCGCCGAGAGGAGCACGAGCAGGACGACCGCCCCGCACCCCGCGCGGACCACGACCGGGGCGATCTCGGGCGCGTGCGCCCAGGCCCAGCCGGACACCGCGGCGAGCGCGAACACGACCAGTACCGACAGCGCACCGACAGCGGGACCGTAGTACCAGTGGTACGGCGCCGTGCCGAGCAAGCAGAAAACCAGCAGGTGCGCGGCGGAACCCGCGCCCAGCACCAGTGCGGGAACCGCGCGCACTCCCTGCGCGAACACCCACAGCACCCCGGCGACCACCCCGGCGACCGGACCGATCAGCGCGAGCGGGGTCGCCACGGGGAACACCCGGAGATAGAGACCGAGACCGTTGAGGACGGTCGTGCCACCCCAGTCCGCCCCCACCTTCCACAGCATCGTGTCGGGCACCGCCGACCCCAGGAGGATCCAGGCCAGCACGAACCACGGCAGGGCGGTCGCCGCCGCGGCGGCGAACACGACCTGGGCCCGGCGCATCAGCGCCGGCACCGCGGCCGTCGCGGCAACGACGACCACGGCCAGATCCGGGCGGGTGAGCACGAGCAGCCCGCCCAGCACCCCGGCCGCACCGGGCCGTCCCACGGTCGCCGCCCAGCAGAGCCCGACCAGGAGCGCGACCGCGAGGTGGGTTTCCAGCCCGACGGTGGACAGCAGCAGCGGGTTCACCAGCACGACCGCCGCGGCCACGGGCCCGGTCCACACCGGCCAGCTCCGCACGGAGGCGGTCCGCACCGCCCACCAGCCCGTCGCCGCGACGCAGAGCGCGAACACGACTCCCGCCGCCACGACCGGTTGCCGCACCACCGCTGCCACGGCCGCGAGCAGCAGCACGTTCAACGGCGAGGTCGCGGTGTGGGCGACACCGTCGAGGTTCACCCCCCAGTGCGCGTGGAACGCGAGGTTCCGGGCGTAGGTGAGGGTGATGTAGGCGTCGTCAACCAACGCCCCGGACACCAGCGGGAACACCGCGAGCGTGGTGACGCCCGCACCCACCGCCACGAGCAACGGCACCGACGGCACGAGCGGCCGGAACGGACGGCGACGGCGCCGTGCCGGTGCAGCTGCCGTCCGGTACCGCAACGGGCCGGCGAACTCGGGGGGAGCGATGGCCATGCGGGATGGTGACACCATCGCCCAAGATCACGGACGTGGTTCGCGACGTGTCCGCGATCCGTACCCGTCAGTGGTCCCACCTCGACGTTCCGTGACGCAGAGTCACCGCGAGGTCGTTCGTCAGGATCCGGGAACGAGGTCCAGCCCCAGGTCGAGCGCGATCACCGAGTGGGTCAGCCCGCCCACGGCCAGGAAGTCCACCCCGGTCGCCGCGTAGTCCCGCGCGACGTCGAGCGACAGCCCGCCCGAGGACTCCAGCAGCGTCGGTCCGGCGCCGCGCCGGCGCACCGCCTCGGCGGTCTGCGCGACGGTGAAGTTGTCGAGCAGGACCAGCTCGGCGCCGAGCGCGAGGACCTCGTCGAGCTGGTCGAGCGAGTCGACCTCCACCTCGCACGGCAGGTCCGGCGCCAGCTCCCGGGCCGCGGTCAGTGCGGCGGACACCGACCCCGCGGCGGCGACGTGGTTGTCCTTGACCAGCACCGCGTCGCCCAGGCCGAGCCGGTGGTTCACCCCGCCGCCGCACCGCACGGCGTACTTCTCCAGCAGCCGCAGGCCCGGCAGGGTCTTGCGGGTGTCCCGGATCCGGGCGCCGGTGCCCGCGACGGCGTCCACCCAGGCGCGGGTGGCCGTCGCGACCCCGGACAGGTGGGTGAGCAGGTTCAGCGCCGTGCGCTCGGCGGTGAGCAACCCACGCACGGGGGCCCGCACGGTGAGTGCCGGGGCGCCGGCGGTGAGCCGGTCACCGTCGGCGGCCTCGGCGAGCACCGCATAGCCGCCCGCCCCCAGCACCTCGTCGAGCACGGCGCGCGCGGCCGGGGCCCCGGCGAGCACGCCGTC
>NZ_WWFY01000216.1:0-3546 GCF_009864975.1 Pseudonocardia sp. SID8383 | reverse complement strand
CCCGAGCGCGGAGTCGGACGTGGCGCCGGTCCGGATCGTGCTCGACCTGCCTGCGGACCTGGTCGCCCGGCTCGACGCCGCCGCGGACGGGCAGGCGCGGGACGCCGCGGCGCTGCGCGTTCTGCGGAACGCCCTCGTCGAGGGCTGACCCGCCGGATCCACGCCGGTTCCGGGCTCACCGCACCGCACCGCACAGCGGCCCGCTGCGCCGCCGGTCCGGCCGTCACGACCGCTGCCGGCGCCGGGCGGAGCCGGTGTCGGTCAGGCCGGGGTGTCCCTGCCGCGGTCACCGTCGTCGGCCCGGTCCAGCCGTGCCCGCCGCTCCTGCTCCCGGCGGCTGTACGCGGCCTGGCGGACCGCGCCGTCGTCGGCGAACCCGGAACCCAGTGCCCCGGCGACCGTCCCCATGGACGTCGACAACCAGGCGATCATGATCCAGTCGTCCGGCCCGGACTCGCGCATCAGCGTCGAGGACAGGTAGTCCGGCGGGATGACGAGGACCGCCGCGACCAGGGCCAGGACGAACAGCAGCGCGAACATCGTCAGCACCCCGCACGCCACGGTGATCACCGTCGAGAGGTTCGACAGCAGCATCTCCTCGCGCAGCGAGCGGTGCCGTCGCGACTCCCACAGCCGGTTGTCGAGGATCAGCCACGCGGTCATCCCGACCAGGGCGATCAGCATGACCGTCACCTGCCGGGCGGTCCCGAGCGCGGTCGCCAGCTGCCAGATGTTGGAGTAGAAGATCCCGAACGCGGCCCCGGCCGCTGCCGCGGCGATGGCGGGGGACAGGCTCGGTACCAGCCGCCACGGACGGTTCGCGCGGACCATCCCGGCCAGCAGCCGCACCCGCCCGCGGAGCCCGGTCAGCGCGAGGCGGACGTCGATGTCGTCCTCCACCCCGCCGCTGCCGGCATCGGAGTCGTCCGCGGGCCCGCGCCGGGCGGCGTCGCCGTCCGCCCGGTCGTCCCGATCGCGGTCGCGCTTCTGCTCGCGGTCCTGGTCGCGGTGGTCGCCGTCGGTCCCGGCGCGGGGCCCCGAGTCGATCCGGGTCAGCGGTCCCGCACGACCGGCGTCCGGCGCCCCGCCCTCCTCGGCGCCCGCGCGGTCGGGGGGCACCAGGTGCCCGGTCACGAGACGGACCACCGTGTCGCGGCACCGCCGGTACTGGTTGATCGCGCCCAGCGCGGGCAGCGACACCAGGCCCACCCGGTGGCCGGTCCCGCCGTCGGCGACGACCGGATCCGCCCCGGAGCGGCGCGGCAGGTCGGTGAGCAGCACGACGGCGTCGGCGCCGTCCCGCTCGCGCACCCGGTCGCCGATGTCGAGAGCGGGTAGCGCGCCGCGCTCGTCCAGGACGATCGGTTCGTCGGCGAGACGGACCTCCCAGCGGGCGTCGTCGTGCTCTCCGAGCGCGGCGGGCAGGTCGCGGACGAGCCGGTGGGCGAGCTCGGTCGGCAGCCCGGGGTCGGCGACGAGGTCGAGCACGGTGGTTCGGGGCGCGTCGGTCACGGCGCGCGAGGCTAGCGGCTGTCGGTCGCGTTCGGGCGGTGGGTGGTCGGGCGGCGCGGCCTCCTGCTCGAACGTGTGCCCGTATCGGTGTGGCCGAGGGGGCCGACAGCTCGGGGCGAGTCGTGAGGGGGACGGGGCTGTGGGGCCGCCACCGCCGGTCAGGACCCGGCGCGCAACCATTCCGCGGCGATCGAGGCCAGCGGCTCCAGCTCCTTGTACTCCGCGACCTCCGGCGACAGTGTCTCCAGGACCGACGCGAGGCGCTCGCGCCAGGCCGGTACCCGCGCGATCTCGTCGAGCGGCAGCAGGCGGACACCGATCAGGAACAGCACCGCGCCGGTCAGCGGCAGCCGCACCAGGTGCTGCACCTCGGTGCGCAGGTGGATCTGCCTGCCGGGGTCGGTGAGGTCGAGCCGGGTCCGGGCGGGCTGCCACAGCGGGGCGGCGTCGAGGGACAGGTCGCGGCGGTCGTCGGGCTGCAGCCCCCAGTTCAGCCGGCGGTAGGCCTCGCCGGGGTGCAGCCGCAGCAGGAAGCGTTCGGCGCGCTCGAACACCCCGCCGGGACCGTTGCCGGGGACCGGGCCGTGTAGCTCCCGGAAGCTCATCCCGGCGTCGAACCCGAGCGACCAGACCGAGGCGAACGCGACGGCACCGGCGTCGAGCCACAACGCGTCGTCGCGGGCGCCGAGCACCACCACGTCCTCCGCGACGAGCCGGGACACCCAGCGCAACGGGTGCTCGGGCAGGGTGGCGTCGTCGCCGAACACGAACTCCTGGTCGGTGCCGGTGGCCGCGTCACGGAACCGCCGGCCGCCCGTTCCGCCGGTCCGGCCGGGGGTGCGGGTCAGGGAGCAGCTGCCGGGCTGCTCGGCGGCGAGGCGCCCGAGCAGGTACAGGCAGGCGTCCCAGCAGGAGGCGCGGGCGTGCGGTGCGGCGACGAACCGGGCGGGTTCGCGGTCCAGGGTCGACGCGCGCTCGGCGGCGACGGCGGGACGGTCCGGGCCGTCGTGCACGATCCGCGCGCCCCAGCAGCCGGCCTCGGTACGGCGCTCGACCCCGGCCGGTTCGACGTTCGCGCTGATCCGGTAGGTCGGGTGCGGCAGCGGGAACGGGTAGTCGTCGACGCCGGTCACAGGTCCAGCTCCAGTGCCGTCCCGGCGGCGCGGGACACGCAGAGCGCCATCCGGTCGGCGCGCTCGTCGGCGGTCAGGACCGTGTCGCGGTGCTCCACCCGACCGTCGACGACGGGTGTCACGCACTCGCCGCAGACACCGCGCCGGCACATCGCGGGCGCGGCGACCCCGGCGCGGTGCACGGCGTCGAGCAGGGTCTCGCGGGCACCGACCTCGACCGTGCGACCGCTGCGGCGCAGCACCGCACGGAACGGGGTACCGGGACCGGGTTCGGGGACGAACGCCTCGGCGTGGATGCGGGCGTCGACCCAGTGCGCGGCGCGTGCGGTCCGCGCGGCCGCGGCGATCAGACCGGGCGGGCCGCAGGTGTGGACGTGGCTGCCGAACGGTGCCGTGGTCAGCAGCCGCTCCAGCGCGGTGTGGGCCTCGACGCGGCCGGTGGCCTCGACCAGCCGGTCCCCGCAGAGCGCGCGCAGCTCGTCGCGGTGGGGCGCGGGACCGGGGCGGTGGACGGTGAGCACCGTGAACGGGTTCCCCCAGAACGCGTGCCAGCGGGCGTGGGACAGGACCGCGGTCACCCCGATCCCGCCCGCGACGAGCAGGTGATGGCGCGCGGTGTCGACCGGCGGGAACGAGCTGCGCGGCGTCGTCGCCACGACCGCGTCGCCCGGGGCGAGACCGTGCGCCCACACCGAGCCGCCGCGCGAGTCCGGTCGTCGCGCGACCGAGACGTGCCAGCGGTCGGGTGCGGGGGACGGCTCGGTCAGCGAGTAGGAGTTCCAGCGGCCGGGCGCCCACTCGACGCCGATGTGGCCGCCGGGCGGGGCCGCGGGCAGCGGCCCGGTCCCCGGTGCGGCGGCGAGCTCCAGGGAACGGACGCCGGGCGCGGCGTCGGTGACCG
>NZ_WWFY01000215.1:0-3805 GCF_009864975.1 Pseudonocardia sp. SID8383 | reverse complement strand
GTCGCCGCCGGGCCTGCGAGGCTCGGACCGACCCCGTCCACCGTCCGAGGGAGCCTCCAGCGCCATGGCAGTCGAGACGCCGGCCGGGGTCTCCGCGGCGTCGGCCCTGCTGGACGCGGGCACGGCGCCCGGGTCGGCGCTGCTGTTGCGCGCGCTGCTGGAGGCCGCGCGGCTGCGCTACGTCGGACGCCCGATGACGCTGCGTTCCCGTGGGTCGGAGGTACGGCTGGTGCCGACGGCCGTCGCGTCGTCGGGGCTCGGTCCCCGGGCGCTGACGACCGGGCGGTTCGCCACGGTCACCCTGGCCGCGCGCGACGTCGTCCGGCCCGGCCTCGCGCTGCGCGGGCTCACCGTGACCGCCGCGGACGTGCGGCTGCGCCCCGGGCTCGCCCCGGAGCTGGTGGCCGGTCCGGTGGAGATCGAGGCCGAGCTCGACCCGGACTGGGTCGCCGGGCGGCTGCGGGAGCACGTGCCGCAGGTCGAGGTGGGTGTCGACGCCGACGGCGTCGCCCGCGCCCGGCTGCGTCGCCGTCCCGGGCTCGGGGCCGCCGACCTCGCCGTGTCGGTGGACGGGCACACCCTGTCCTGGAAGGTCATCGGTCTGACCGTCGCCGGGCGGTGGATGGGGCCACCCCGGTCGGCGGACACCCGTCGCTCGGTGCGGGCGATGGTCGACCGCAGCCCGCTGGCGGCGATCCGCTCGGGCCGGGTCGAGCTGCCCGGGCTGCCCGGTGCGCTGCAGCTGCACGGGATCGACCTGACCCCCGGGCGGATCCTGGTGCGCGGCGGGCTCGACGGGTGGCGCCGCACCGTCCCGCTCGCGCGGATCGACGACGTGCTGCGCGGCGCGCTGTCATTGCTGGACCTGAGCCGCTGACCAGGGGCGGTCAGCTCCGGCGGAGCCGCCGGGTGATGGCGCCCAGGCGCGAGGCCGGGCGGCGCGACGGGAGCCGGCCGGCGACGGCGTCGTCGAGCAGGGACCCGACGGTCTCGGCCGCGCAGGTGCGGTTGGTGCCGATCCCCCCGGACGGGCCCCGCTTGATCCAGCCGACGACGTAGTGGCCGGGACGGCCCTCGACGCGGCCCGCGTCGTGCGGGACGACGCCGCGGTCGTCGTCGAAGGGCAGGCCGGCGACCGGGCGGCCTCGGTGCCCGACGGCGCGCACGACCAGGTCGGCCGGGATGTCGGTCCCGTCGGCGGTGTGCACCCCGCGGGCCCGGGTGGTGCCGTCGACCCGTTCGGGCGCCGAGTGGAACCGGAACACCACCCGCGGGCGCTCCGCGGGCACCGACCAGTCGATCTTCTCCCGGCGGGCGCCGCGCAGCAGCGCGTGCGACGGGGACGCGGCGGGGCCGTCGAGGGACTCGGCGATGCGGGGGTCGTGCTCGTCGACCACGACCTCGACCGTGCTGCGGCCCAGCAGCTCGCGCAGCTCCGGCGCGGTCGCGGCGACCGCCTCCGGGCCACGGCGGGCGAGCAGCACGACCTCGGTGATCGCACCGGTGCGCAGGGCGGCCAGCGCGGCAGGATCGATCGGGGTGCCCGCCAGGTCCGCGGCGGGCGCGGTGAGGACCCGGGCGACGTCGATCGCGACGTTGCCCGTGCCGACCACGACGACCCGTCCCGCCGCGGTGTCGACGGCGTCACGCGGCACGTCGGGGTGGCCGTTGTACCAGCCCACGACGGTGTCGGCGGCGATGCTGCCGACTCGCCCCTCCCCCGGCAGGCCCAGGTCGCGCGGCACGGGCGCCCCGACGGCCCAGATGACGGCGTCGTGGCGCTGCGCGAGCTCGTCGGCGGTGACGTCGCGGCCGACCTCGGTGCCCAGGCGCATCCGCACCCGCGGGTGGGTGTGGAAGCGGGCGAAGGACTCCCCGATCCCCTTCGTCGACGGGTGGTCGGGCGCGACCCCGAACCGCACCAGACCGCCCGCGACGTCGAGCCGGTCGTAGAGCGTGACCGTCGACGACGTGTGCAGGAGCAGGTCCTGGGCGGCGTACATCCCGGCGGGCCCGGTCCCGACGACGGCGACGTCGAGCGGGGCCATGTCCGCGGGAAGCGACCGTGTGAACTTCAGCGGGTACCACTCGTGGAACAGCGGTGAGTCGCCCTCCAGCTTCCCGGCGACCGGCTTGCCCTCGTAGTAGTCCGCGTTGACCTCGGCGTACCCGGCGAGCGACGCGCTCAGCCTCTCCACCGGGAAGATCGCGTCGACCGGGCAGGCGTCGGCACACGCCCCGCAGTCGATGCACGACCGCGGGTCGATGTAGAGCATGTCGGTCGTGGCGAAGTCCGCCTCGTCGGGCGTCGGGTGGATGCAGTTGACCGGGCAGGCCGCGACGCAGGACGCGTCGGTGCAGCAGGTCTGGGTGATCGCGAAGGGCACGGCCGGCTCCGGGTCAGATCAGGTTCGCGCGACGGTAGAAGTACAGCGCGGGCCTGGTCAGCAGGCCGCAGGATCCCAGGAACTCCATGAGCCCGGCGCAGGAGGAGCGCAGCAGCGCCTTGTGGTGCTCGTTGGCGGCCGCCTCGCGCAGGGCGCGCCGGGTGTCGAGACCGACGTTGGCGTAGACCTCCTCGTTCCACATGCTGGTCACGATGAAGTACGCGGCCATCGCGACGGCCAGCGCCTGCCAGTGTCGACGGACGGGGCCGGCGCCGCGCAGGTTCTCCTTGGTCTCCTCGCGGGCGAACTTCATGTGCCGCGACTCCTCCACCACGTGGATGTTGGAGATGGTCCGCACGAACGGGGCGACCCGCTCGTCGCGCATCCAGTCGCGCTGCATGACGTCGAGGACCTCCTCGGCGACCAGGATGGAGGCGTAGGCGGCCTCGCCCCGCCAGGTGGCGGCGCAGAAGCGGCCGAGCGCGACCGTGGAGCGCTTCGGGACGTACGCGGGGGCCCCGAGCTTCGCCGAGCCGCGGGCGAACATGATCGAGTGCCGGCACTCGTCGGCGATCTCGGTCAGGGCCCACTGGAACGACGGGTCGGTCGGGTCCTTGGCGTAGAAGTCCCGCAGGACCAGCTGCTGCAGGATCATCTCGAACCAGATACCGGTGGAGGCGACCGAGGCGGCCTCGTGGCGGGTCAGCTCCTTGCGCTTCGCCTCGGACAGCTCCGCCCAGTAGTCGGTGCCGTAGAGGCTGCTCCACTCCGGGCTCATGCCGTGGTCGTCGAGGTTCAGCGGGGTCTCCCAGTCCACCTGGGTGGACGGGTCGAACGACAGCTCCGCGGACGAACGCAGGAGACGCTCGGCGGTGTCGTGCCGGTCGGCGGCGTGCCGGACGTCCCCGGCCTCGAGCCCGTGCTCCGGAACGGTGGCGGTCATGGCGACTCCTCGCAGACAACGACGTCAGGTGCTGTAACCGCCGGTAACGTTACCACTGGTTACACGTGACGCAAGTCCCGGGATGCGGCACGACACGATCACCGGCCGCCGACACCGGTGCGGGTGACGCACCGTCCACCCGGGAGGGTTATCGTTGCGATGCGCAACTAACCTGGGAGGTCGCGACGTGACACCGGAACGGGACGGACCTGCGGTCGTCGGCACCGTGCGGGGGCGGTCCGGCACCCCCGTGCCGGGCGCGACCGTCACCGTCACCGACCTCGACGGGCGCCAGCACGGGCGGGCCGTCAGCGGCGGCGACGGCACCTACGCCGTGGCCCTGACCACCGGCGGGACCTACCTGGTGGTGACCCGCACCGACGGCGCCGGGCCCGACGCCGGGCTGGTCGCCGTCGTCGCCTCCCCCGCGCGGCACGACGTGACCGTCGCCGGCGGCGGCACGGTGCGGGGCACG
>NZ_WWFY01000214.1:0-4387 GCF_009864975.1 Pseudonocardia sp. SID8383 | reverse complement strand
GCCCTACCTCGACGCGTCGTCGACCGGCCCGCAGCCGGTCACCGGTGACGCGGCCGCCGACCCGCGGGCCGCGGCGCAGGAGGCGCTGCGCCGCCTGGTCCAGGGCGACCGGGGTGCCGACTACGACGTGTTCGCCGACCGGCACCGCGACAACGGCGGTCACCCCGGCTGACCGGCGCGTTCGCCCCGGGCGGAGCTGCCCGGGGCAGAACCGGGCGCGGACCGGGCCGTCCCCCGGCCACGGTGGGGTCATGAGCGACTCACCGCGCACCCCGCGCTTCGACGACCGCGCCCGCCGCGACCTCTACGACCAGCGCGTGGTGGTGCTCGACGGCCCCCTCGACGACGACAACGGCACCCTGCTCGCCACCCAGGTCGTGGCACTGGCCGCCCGT
The DNA here is from genome assembly GCF_009864975.1 of Pseudonocardia sp. SID8383. Taxonomy (NCBI): domain Bacteria; kingdom Bacillati; phylum Actinomycetota; class Actinomycetes; order Pseudonocardiales; family Pseudonocardiaceae; genus Pseudonocardia; species Pseudonocardia sp. SID8383. Next base: position 3,992 of record NZ_WWFY01000214.1, on the reverse strand, counting down.
GACCCGGACGCCGACATCGCCTTCTGGATCCACTCGCCCGGCGGGTCGGTTCCGGCGATGCTGGCGCTGCGCGACCTGTTCCGGCTGGTCCCCTGCGACGTCTCGACGCTCGTGCTCGGCATCGCCTACAGCGCCGGGCAGTTCCTGCTCTCGGCGGGCACCCCGGGCAAGCGCCGCGCGCTGCCGCACTCGCGGGTGCTGATGCACCAGGGCTCGTCGGGGATCGGCGGGACGGCCGTCGACATCGAGCTGCAGGCCGACGACCTGCGCCACACCCGCGACACCGTGCTCGGCCTGATCGCAGCCGACACCGGGCAGCCGGTGGACCGGATCTTCACCGACTCGCTGCACGACCGCTGGTACTCCGCCGCCGAGGCGCTCGACTACGGCTTCGTCGACGCCGTCGTCGACCGGTTCGACCAGGTGGTGCCGCGCCGCGGTGCCGTCCCGACCGGCTTCGGCGTGGGGCGGTGACGGCGGTGAGCGCCTACCCGATCCCGAACGTCATCGCCCGCACCCCGGGCGGCGAGCGGGTCCTCGACGTCTACTCCCACCTGCTCACCGAGCGGGTCGTCTATCTTGGCACCGAGATCGACGCGGGCGTGGCGAACGCGCTGATCGCCCAGCTCCTGTTCCTGGAGGCCGACGACCCCGACCGCGAGGTGCAGCTCTACGTCAACTGCGGGGGCGGCGACCCCAGCGCCATGCTCGGCATCTACGACACGCTGCGCCACGTCCGCTGCCCGGTCGCGACGACGTGCGTCGGCCAGGCCGTCTCGGTGGGTGCGGTGCTGCTCGCCGCCGGGACCGAGGGCCGTCGTGGCGCGCTGCCGCACGCCCGGGTCGTGCTGCACCAGCCGGCGGCGCAGGGCCGCGGGTCCATTCCGGACCTGATCCTGCAGGCCGACGAGCTGGTCCGGATCCGCGCCGACATCGAGGAGATCCTGGCCCGGCACACCGGGCAGACGGTCGAGCGGTTGCGCGCCGACACCGACCACGACCGCGTGTTCACCGCGTCCGCGGCCCGGGACTACGGCCTGCTCGACACCGTGCTCGAACCGCAGCCGCCGCGCACCCGCGAGCGTCGCTGAGCGGCGCCGGGTCAGGCCGCCAGCGCGTAGGCGCACTGCGACCCGCGGGCCCGCGGCGCCGTCGCGAGACCGTCGGCGACGCCGCGGGTCAGCGCGGCCAGGTCGGTCCCGAGCGCCCCGGCGACGGCGGCGATCATCTCGCTGGAGGGCTCCTTGCGGCCCCGCTCCACCTCCGAGAGGTACTGCGGGGACACCCCGGCGCGCCCGGCCGTCGCGCGCAGGGTCTCACCGCGGGCGTGCCGCCGTCGTCGCAGCTCACGACCGAGTGCGTGCCGCCAGAGGGGTTCGCTCATGGGGGCACGGTAGGACCGGACGGCGGCCGCGGTCCCCGGGTTCCGCCCACAGCGGAACCCGGGGTGGGCGCTCAGGCCTTCAGGAAGTCGAGCAGCGCGGCGTTGAACTCGTCGGGGTGGGTCGCGTTGAGACCGTGCGGGCCGCCCTCGACGAGCGCGAGCTGTGCGCCCTCGATCGCCTCGTGCGAGCGCTTGCCGGACACCTCGAACGGGACGATCGCGTCGGCGTCGCCGTGGATGACCAGGGTCGGGATGCCGGCGTCGGAGACCTTCTGCACGTCGTCGCGGAAGTCGGTGCGTCCGAACGCGGTGATGCAGTCCAGGGTGCCCTTCGGCGACGCGAACTCGGCGATCGCGCGGTGGTAGGCCCGGTTCGGCTCGCTGATCAGGTCGGTCCGGTCGCCCGCGGCGAAGAAGTTCGACGTGAACTCCTCCAGGAAGGCGATCCGGTCACCGGTGACGCCGCCCTGGAACTGCTCGATCGTGGCGTCGTCGAGACCGCCGTCGGGGTTGTCGTCGGACTTGTAGAGGTACGGCGGGACGGCCGCGGCTAGCACGACACGGGCGACCCGGTCGGTGCCGTGCTTCGCGACGTAGCGGACGACCTCGCCGCCGCCCATCGAGAACCCGACGAGGGTGGCCTCGCGCAGGTCGAGGTGCACGAGCAGGGCGTGCAGGTCGTCGGCGAAGGTGTCGTAGTCGTAGCCGTCCCAGGGCTGGGAGGACTGGCCGAAGCCGCGACGGTCGTAGGTCACGACCCGGTGGCCGGCGTCGACCAGCGCGGGGACCTGCTTCTCCCAGGACCTCCCCGACAGTGGCCAGCCGTGGATCAGCACGACGGGTGCGCCGGAGCCCTGGTCGGTGTAGTGCAGCTCGACCGGGCTGCCGTTCTCGGTACCGATGCTGAGCTGGGGCATGGGGTGCATTCCTCCGGGAAGATCGGTTGCGTCCTCCCGATCCGCGTACCCGCCCCGCCGCGGACCTACCCGTCGACGACCGTGCCCTGCCCGAGCATCCGCTCCAGCACGGCGCGGACGGTCGCGTCCTCCACGGTGTAGTACACGTAGGTCCCCTCGCGCCGGTTCTCGACCAGGCCCGACAGTCGCAGCTTCGACAGGTGCTGGCTCACCGCGGTGGGGGCGGCGCCGACCAGGTCGGCGAGGCAGGCCACCGAGGACTCGCCCTGCAGCAGAGCCCAGAGGATCTTGACCCGGGTCGGGTCGGAGAGCATGCGCATCGCGTCCGCCACCCGGCGGACCTCGTCCTCGGGCGGCATCGCGAAGCCGTGGATGGACTCGTGCACGACGTCGAGGATACCTGCGTGACTGCGCGGATGGTCCACCGTCTCACCATGTGGATGGCTGACTGCGTATCTTCGTGCATACGCAGGTACGGTCTCACGCATGCGATCCGCTCTGACCCTGCCCGAGGTCCGCTGGGCCGGGGCCTCCCTGCTGGCCTTCCTGGCGGCGCTCGGGGTCGACCTGCTCGGCGCGCCGTCCGCGCTGGTCGTCGGCCTGTACCTGGCCTGCTACGTCCTCGGCGGCTGGGAGCCCGCGCTCGAGGGCCTGCGTGCGCTCGGTGAGAAGCGGCTCGACGTCGACCTGCTGATGATCGTCGCCGCGGTGGCCGCGGCCGCGATCGGGCAGTGGTTCGACGGCGGCCTGCTCATCGTCATCTTCGCGACCTCCGGGGCGCTGGAGTCGGTCATGACCGCCCGCACCCGGGCCAGCATCGACGCGCTGCTCGACCTCGCCCCCGAGACCGCGACCGTCGTCGCCGACGACGGCACCGAGCGCACCGTCCCGGCGGCGCAGCTGGCCGCGGGGCAGGTGGTCGTGGTGCGGCCGGGGGAGCGGGTCCCCGGGGACGGCGCCGTGCTCGACGGGGTGTCGGAGGTCGACACCTCCGCGCTGACCGGTGAGCCGGTCCCGGCCCGCACCGGTCCGGGCGACGCGGTGCTCGCGGGCACCGTGAACGGCACCGGCGTGCTGCGGGTCCGGGTCTCGCGCGACGCCGCGGACACCGTCGTCGCGGGGGTCGCCGCGCAGGTCGAGCGGGCCGCCGAGACCAAGGCGGGCCGCCAGCTGTTCATCGAGCGCGTCGAGCAGCGCTACTCGGTGCTGGTCGTCGCGGGGACGGTGCTGCTGCTCGGGGTTCCGCTGCTGCTCGGCGCCCCGTTCACCGAGACGCTGCTGCGCGCGATCGTCTTCATGATCGTGGCCTCGCCGTGCGCGATCGTGCTCGCGACGATGCCGCCGCTGCTCGCCGCGGTCGCGGTGTCCGGCCGGCGCGGGACGCTGGTCAAGGACGTCACCGTGCTGGAGGCGCTCGCCGAGGTCGACACCGTGGTGCTCGACAAGACCGGCACGCTGACCTCCGGCCGCCCGCAGGTGGTGTCGGTGACCCCGCTCGGGTCCCGTCGCGCCGACGAGCTGCTCGCCCTGGCCGGGGCCGCCGAGGCCGGCAGCGAGCACGTACTGGGCCGGGCGGTGCGCGCGCACGCCCTGGAGCGCGGCCTGCACCTGCCCCACGCCGAGGGGTTCACCGCGGTCCCGGGCGAGGGTGTGCGGGCGGTCGTCGGCGGGCGGACCGTCGCCGTCGGGCG
>NZ_WWFY01000213.1:0-9743 GCF_009864975.1 Pseudonocardia sp. SID8383 | reverse complement strand
GGGACGAGCCCGAGCCCCTGCAGCGCACCCGCCGTCACCACGCCCAGGTTGGTGAGGCGCTCCAGCGGGGTGCGGGCGGCGTTGTCGGCCCAGAACTCCTCCAGCGCCGTCGCCGCGGCCTCGCGCCGGTCGGGGGTCTGGCCGTCGCGCAGCCGGTCCCAGGCGACGAGTGCGCAGATCGCGCCGCCCGAGGTGCCCGAGATCGCGACGACCTCGGCCGGGTCCGCGGCGGAGCCGAGCGCGTCCGAGCGCAGCAGCCGGGCGGGGGTCGTCGTCGGGCGGGGTCACTTGCCGGCGGCGCTCCGGGTGGCGCGCGCGGTCTTCTCCGCGGCGGCCTCGGTGCTGCGCCCGGCGTGCTCGGTCACGGCCTCGGCGGCCTTGGTGGCCTGCTCGGTGACCTGGTCGAACACCGAGGTGCCCGCGCCGACGACGGTACGGGCGAACTCGCGCTGGTGGCCGAGCACCTGCTCGTAGAAGTCGAAGACGCGCTCGACGGCGGCACCCGCGTCGGGCAGCTGCGGGCGGTCACCGGCGCCGAACTGGCGGGCCAGGCCGCTCGCGGCCTCGGTCCACCCGCGGACGGACTCGGTGACCAGGTCCTGGCCCCGCTTGGCGATGTCGACGAACTGCTCGGTGGAGGCGGTCATCGGTGCTTCCCTCCCGGGAGACGTTTCTCGGCGTGGACGGGGTGCTGACGTGCACCCCGGCATGCCAAGAAAACTACGCACGCCCGTTAAGTATGTCAAGCACGGCAGCTCAGTCCCGCTGCACGAAGCTCCGGTACACCCCCAGCAGGGCCGCCTTCTGCTCGTCGGACAGCCGTGCGTCGGCCTCGATCGCGGCCTCGACACCCGGCGGCGACTCGGCCACGGGGGCGGCCTGCTCGGCCGGGGCGGCGTCGCCCGCGACGTCCGGGTCGCCGACCGACCAGCCGGCCCGGCTGAGCATCTGGTCGGTGTTGAGGTGCAGCGCGTCGGCGATCGAGCGCAGCACCTTTAGCGACGGCTGGTGCAGCCCCCGCTCGACCTGGCTGAGGTAGGCGTTGGACACCTTGGTCATCGCCGCCATCTCGCGCAGCGAGAGCTTGGCCATCTGGCGCTGCGCCCGGATGAACCCGCCCAGGGCGTTCACCTGTGCACTCCACGCGTCCTCGGCGGCCCGGCGGCCGTTCTCGCGCAGCTCGTCGGCGGCGGTCTCCCCGGCGCTCCGCGGCCGGCGCCCGCCGTGCGTGGGGGCCTCCCCCGCGCGGCTCACGGCGTCCCCGCCCGGAGGGGCCCGCGCGGCGGTCGCCGGCGCGCGGGCACAGAACGTACGCGGTCCATGGCGACGCATTCTCCCCGCCGGACGGCGGTTGCGCACGCATCCGATGCAGCGTCGACAGTGGACAGCGCAGACGACCATCCATCCTGGACACGGCACCGCCCCGGTGACCAGCGGTGATCACCGGGGCGGCGGCGGGGTCCGGGTGGCGGCTCAGCCGCGCAGCACGTAACGGCCGGGAGCGGGCTCCAGCGGCGGGTGCGCGTCCGACCCGATCTTCTTGGGCGCCGCGACCTCCTTGCCCGCGCGCTCGGCGATCCACGGCGTCCAGTCCTCCCACCAGGAGGCCTTGCGCTCGGTGGCGTCGTCGCGCCAGTCCTCGGCGCGGGCCGGGAGGTCGTCGCTCTCGCCGAACCAGTGCCGCGACTTCGGCGACGGCGGGTTGACCACGCCGGCGATGTGCCCGGAGTTGGACAGCACGAACCGCACCGTGCCGCCGAGCTTCGACGCCCCGGTGTAGACCGACTTCCAGGGCGCGATGTGGTCGGACTCGGCGGTGACGATGTAGCTGTCGGGCCGGATGTCGGCCACGTCGAGCCGCTCCCCCGCGAGCTCCAGCTTGCCCTCGGCGAAGCGGTTCTCCAGGTACAGCGTGCGCAGGTACTCGGTCTGCATCGCGGCGGGCATGCGGGTGGAGTCGGAGTTCCAGGTCAGCATGTCGAACGGCTTCGGGTCCTCGCCGAGCATCCAGTCGTTGACGACGTAGTTCCAGACCAGGTCGGTGGCCCGCAGCAGGTCGAAGGTCGTCTTCATGCTGGTGGCGGGCAGGTACCCGTCCTTACGCATGCTCCGCTCGAGCCGGTCGACCGTCTTCTCGTCGGTGAACACGCCCAGCTGGCCCGGGCCGGAGTAGTCGAGCAGCGTGTTCATCAGGGTCAGCGAGTTGACGTGCTGGTCGCCCTTGGCCTCCAGCCACGCCGTCATCGCGGCGGACAACGCGCCGCCCAGGCAGAGCCCGGCGACGTTGACCGTGTCCCGGCCGGTGATCTCGCGGACGACCTCCAGGGCCGTGACCGGGCCCTCCTGCAGGTAGTCGCTCATCGTCACGTCGGCCAGCGACGAGTCCGGGTTGCGGTAACTGATCATGAAGACGGTGTGGCCGTGCTGCACCGCCCACTCCACCAGCGACTTCTGGGGCGCGAGGTCCATGATGTAGTACTTGTTGATCCACGGCGGGCTCATGAGCAGCGGGATCTCGTGGACCTTGTCCGTCTGCGGCTCGTACTGGATGAGCTCGATCAGCCGGTTGCGGAAGACCACGTGGCCCGGGGTGACCGCGAGGTCCTTGCCCACCTGGAAGGCGCCGGGGGTGACCTGGCGCGGCATACCCTGGTTCTGCACGGCGTCGCGCAGCATGTTGCGCGCGCCCCGCACGATGTTCAGCCCGCCGGTCTCGACGATCTTCTTCGGCCAGGCCGGGTTGGTGACGACCGCGTTCGGCGGGGCCAGCGCCTCGACGATCTGGCCGACCAGCCAGTCCAGCTTGCGGCGCGCGGTCGGCGAGACGCGGGCGGCCTGCGACAGCTCGGTCAGCCGGTCGGCCAGCAGGGTGTGCTCCTGGCGGGCCAGGTAGTACCAGGCGTTGCCCTCCCAGGCCGGGTCGGCGTAGCGCTTGTCCTTCTCGGGCAGCGACGCCGGACCTGTGGTCGTCCGGCCGACGGCACGCGCGGCCGCGGCGGACACGGCCTTGGCCGAGTCGACACCGAAGCCCAGACCGGTGCGCAGCACCGCGCCGGGCCGGGTGACCAGCGAGCGGGCGGCCTCGCCGAGCGCCCCGCCGAAGCCGACCGGGTCGACCTTGGCGGCGAGCCCCTCGGGGCTGGCGAGCTCGCGCAGGTCCCGCACGAGACCGGCCGCCTGCCGTCGCAGCACCTCCGCGGCCTGGTTCGACGCGGCGGCGCTGCCGTTCTCGGACTCGGGCTGGGATACGGGCTGCGTGGTCACTGTTCGTCACTCCTGACGGCCGGTTCGGTCTCCGTGCCTGGGTTCCCGCGCTCCCTCAGGGAACGGGAGGCGCAACGGGATGGACACATGGTGACCGCGTACTCACCGGTAGGCAGCCCCGGATTGTTGTAAGGCCTCTCACCTGCGCTAAGCGAAGCAAGCACTACTCCGGAGTAGGCCAGCGCTTGCTTGGCATACCGATCGCGTTTTACCGTTCGGTAACCCGGATAGCCCCCGGTCATCAGAGTTGATGGGAGAGGCCCATGAGCACGGCGATCACCCGACGGTCCGCACCCTCCAGGGAGCACGGACCGCGTGCCCTTCCCGAGACCCCCGTGGCCGCGGCCACCGGGAGCGACGACCGGCCGGACCCCCTCCGGTACCTCGTGTCGTACAACACCCGGAACCTGACCAAGGTGGTGGCCGAGGTCGGCCGGGCCACCGGCGCCTACTGGATCGACGCGGTCCAGCGGATCGCCCGGCCCGGCGACGCCGCCCGGCGCGGGCTGCTGTGGATCTCGGCGATGGCCGATCGGCGCGAGCCGACCTGGCACCTGGCCAACGAGGTCGTGCTGTCGACGCCGTTCGCGTCGCTGCGTGACTTCACCGCCGCCGAGCACCGCGACGACGACGTGGTCCCCACCCTGGTGCTGCCGCCCCAGGCCGGCCACTCCTCGACCGTCGTGGACTACTCGCCGCAGCAGAGCCAGATCGCCATGATCCGCGCCTCGGGCCTGACGACGGTCTACGCGCTGGACTGGCGGCCCGCCACGACCGCGACGAAGAACGTCACGATCACCGACTACCTCGAGGTGATCGACCGCTCCATCCGGCGGATGGGCGGGAAGGCCAACCTGGTGGGCGACTGCCAGGGCGGCTGGCTGGCCACGATCTACGCCGCGCTGCACCCGGACCGGGTCAACACCCTGACCCTGGCCGGTGCGCCGATCGACTTCCACGCGGGCGAGTCGGTGATCGCCGCCTCGACCCGGCTGATGGCGGGGACGATGGGGATGGCGCCGTACAAGGCGCTGGTCGCCGCGGGCGGCGGCAACATGCCGGGCTCGGCGGTGCTGTCGAACTTCATCTCGATCCAGCCGCAGTCGGAGATCTCCCGGCAGCTGCAGCTGCTGGAGAACATCGACGACCCCACCCACGTCGAGCGCTACCGGGTGTTCGAGGACTGGTTCAAGTACACCCAGGACATCCCCGGCGCGTTCTACCTGTGGCTGGTGGAGAACCTGTTCTGGAAGAACCGGTTGATCAAGGGCACGCTCACCGTCGACGGCCGGACCGTCGACATGGGGGCGATCGACTGCCCGCTGCTGCTGCTGGCGGGCTCCGCGGACCACATCACCCCCGCCCCGCAGCTGTTCGCCGCGGCGGAGAAGGTCGGGACCCCGGCCGCGGACGTCACCTACCGGACGGCGACCGCGGGCCACCTGGGGCTGTTCATGGGCCGTGACGCACTGCGCCACGACTGGCCGGTGCTGATGGAGACCGTCTACGGCCACTCGGTGCCGTCGAAGAAGGACACCGGGGCCGGCAAGGCGTCGCGGCGGCGCAGCAGCGTCCGCGCCGTGGCCGACCCACGGGACACCCCGCGGGTGCCCGCACCCTGACCGGTACGCCCGGCCGGGTCGCTCTCTAAGAGGATCCTGAGAGAACCGCAACTGCATGTGACCGACGACACGGCCCCGCAGGCACATTTCCGGCCTGCGGGGCCTCGTCGTGGGAACGATCCCCGGAACGGCTGCGTTGACCCCGTACAGGGCAAGCGGCGAGGCCCATCAATCGCCCGCCGCAGCCCGCGCAGGGGAGGAAATGCACATGACGGTGACCACGACCGCTCCGGCCGTACCCGGCCCGCGCCTCACGACCGAGGCCCCCGCTCGCGCCACCGTGTCGTCGTCCGGCGCGAAGCGGACCGCCCCCAAGGTCGCTCGCAGCTCCCGCCGTCGCACCGACGGCGACGGAGGCACCGCACTGGAAGCCACCGTACCCGGTGCCGCGGCCGCGGTGGCGGAGGATCTCGACGCCCAGAGCCCCGCCGCGGACCTGGTGCGCGTCTACCTCAACGGGATCGGCAAGACCGCACTGCTGACCGCGGCGCAGGAGGTCGAGCTCGCCCGGCGCATCGAGGCCGGCGTGTTCGCCCAGCACCGGCTGGACACCGCCGCCGCCGACGGCACGCTGGACGGGCTGGACCTGCAGTACCGCCGCGACCTGCGCGCGGTCGTCCGCGACGGGCTGCTGGCCAAGAACCACCTGCTGGAGGCGAACCTCCGGCTGGTGGTCTCGCTCGCCAAGCGCTACACCGGGCGCGGGATGCCGCTGCTGGACCTGATCCAGGAGGGCAACCTGGGCCTGATCCGCGCGGTGGAGAAGTTCGACTACACCAAGGGCTTCAAGTTCTCGACCTACGCGACCTGGTGGATCCGGCAGGCCATCACGCGGGGCATGGCCGACCAGGCCCGCACCATCCGGCTGCCCGTGCACCTGGTGGAGCAGGTCAACAAACTGGCCCGGATCAAGCGGGACATGCACCAGCGCCAGGGCCGCGAGCCCAGCGACGCCGAGCTGTCGGCCGAGTCGGGGATCCCGGAGCACAAGATCCAGGACCTGCTCGACCACGCCCGCGACCCGGTGAGCCTGGACATGCCGGTCGGGTCCGAGGAGGAGGCGCCACTCGGTGACTTCATCGAGGACGCCGAGGCGACCGACGCCGAGAACACCGTGATCTCGAGCCTGCTGCACGACGACCTCCGCCGGGTGCTGTCGACCCTGGAGGACCGCGAGCAGAAGGTCATCCGGATGCGGTTCGGCCTCGACGACGGCCAGCCGCACACGCTCGACCAGATCGGCCGCGCCTTCAAGCTCTCCCGCGAGCGGGTGCGCCAGATCGAGCGCGAGGTCATGTCGAAGCTGCGGGTCGGCGAGCGCGCCGACAAGCTGCGCGCCTACGCGAGCTGACCCGGGCCGGCCGGGCGTCCCCCCACCCGGCCCCCGGTGACGGACGGCCGGCGGAGCGATCGCTCCGCCGGCCGTTGCCGTCTCGGGCACCCCGGGGCTCCCCACGAGTTCGGGATGCACGGCACGGGGAGTTCTACCGGATCGATTCCGGAGCGGTCACGGCGACACGGTGGCGGCCGCGACACGGCACGGCGTGTTCCCCACCACCCGGGTCCGGATCGTTGGCCGAGCGCACCGTCCCCGCCTAGGGTCGGGTCATGTCGCGTTCCCTCCCCGGCCCGGTCACCCCCGGCGTGACCCCGGAGTCCATGCGCGACGCACTGGGCGCGTTCGCGTCCGGCGTCGTCGTCGTCACCGCGATCGGCCCGGACGGGCCCATCGGGTTCACCTGTCAGTCCTTCGCGTCGCTGTCGCTGGACCCGCCACTGGTGAGCTTCGCGCCGTCACGCGGGTCCTCGACCTGGCCGCGCATCCGCGAGGTGGGCCGGTTCTGTGTGAACGTGTTGGCCGCCGACCACGAGCACCACAGCGCCGGGTTCGCCCGCTCCGGGGTCGACAAGTTCGCCGGGGTGACCTGGGAGGCGGCCCCGTCCGGCTCACCGGTCCTCGACGGCGTCGGCGCCTGGGTCGACTGCACCCTGTGGAACGAGTACGACGGCGGCGACCACACGATCGTCGTCGCCCGGGTCGACGCGCTCGGCGCGGACCCGGAGCGGCTGCCGCTGCTGTTCCACCGCGGCACCTACGCCCTCACCCCGCGGGCCGAGTCGTGAGCGGCACCGTGGGCCGGATCATCGGGGTCGTCGCGGGCCCGGAGCCGGGCGGGCGCACGGCGGCCGCCGTCGCCGGGATCCTCGCCGGTACCGGGGCCGACACCGCCCTGGTCGAGCTGTCGCAGACCCCCGTCGCCGAGGTCACCGCGGCCTTCGCCGACGCCGACGCCGTCGTGTTCGGCAGCCCGGTCTACCGGGCCGGGCACACGGCGTCGCTGCGGGCGCTTCTGGAGGCCACCGAGCGCGGGAAGTGGGGCGAGAAGACCGCCCCGCTCCAGGGCAAGGCGGCCGCGGTCGTGCTGACCGGCGCGAGCGGGCACCACTTCCTCGCCGTCGACGGGCTGCGGTCGGTGCTGGCCGGGTTCTTCGCCGTCCAGGTTCTGTCCCCCGGGCTCTACCTCGACCATTCCGGCTACGTGGACCGCAACACCCTCACCGAGGCCTCCGCGGAGCTCGCGGCGGCGCACGGGCGGGCGCTGGCCGACCTGGCCACGGCCGTACGCGGCTCCGAGGCGCTGCGGGCGATCACGCCCGTCGTCTGAGGAGCCACCGGCACGTCACCGCCCCGTCAGGGCGGTGGCGATCCGGGCGCCCAGTGCCACGTTGTGGCGGTACACCGCGACGTTGACCTCCAGGCTGGCGTCGCCGGTCGCGTCGCGGACCCGCGCCAGCAGGAACGGCGTCGCGTCCTGTCCGCCGATCCCGGCCCCGTCGAGCGCGGCGAGGGCGTCGGCCAGGGCGGCGTCATGGACATCGGGCGGGAGCTGCTCGGCGGCCGGGACCGGGTTCGCCACCAGCAGCGCCCCGGGCAAGCCGAGGTCGCGGGCGGCCCGCCAGGCCGCAGCGGCCTGCTCCGGCGACTCCACCCGCTGGCCGACCCGGTGCCCGGAGTCGGCGACGTAGAAGCCGGGGAAGGCGTGCGTGCGGTACCCGGCGACGGTGACACCGAGGGTCTCCAGCCGCTCCAGGGTGGCCGGCACGTCGAGCACCGACTTCACCCCGGCGCTCACCACCACCAGCGGCAGCGCGGCGAGCGCGGGCAGGTCGGCCGACTCGTCGAAGGTGCGCGCGGCACCGCGGTGCACCCCGCCGAGCCCGCCGGTGGCGAACACCCGGATGCCGGCCCGGTGGGCGAGGTGCGCGGTCGCCGCGACCGTCGTGCCCCCGCTCGCGCCGGTCGCCACGGCCACCGGCAGGTCCCGGGCGGACAGCTTCGCCACGCCGGGGGATCCCGCCAGCCGGGAGAGCTCGTCGCCGGTCAGCCCGACGACGACCTCGCCGTCGAGCACCCCGATGGTCGCCGGGACGACGCCGAGCGAGCCGACGAGCTCCTCGGCCTCCCGGGCGACGGCGAGGTTGCGCGGTGTGGGCAGGCCGTGGGTGACGATCGTCGACTCGCACGCCAGCACCGGGCGGCCTGCGGCCAGGGCGTCGGCGACCCGCTCCCCCACCCTCATGCGGCGGCCGGCGCACGGAGGGCGGCCTCGGCTCCGTCGACGGGCGAGGTGCCGAACGCGATCGCCGAGCCGGGCGCGTGCCGGTGCACCAGGTTCACCACCCGCTCGAACAGCTCCAGGCACTCCGGGGGCTTCCGGAGCCCGCCGCCGACGAGCACGCAGTCGTAGCGGCGGGCGGTCAGCGCCGCGGTGATCCGGGGCAGCTCACCGTCCGGCCCGACGAGGACCTCGGTCGCCTCGATCCCGGCCGCGCGGTAGGCGTCGCGGCCCCGTTCCAGGGCGGTGAGCACGGGCGCCGGGTCGTACCCGGGGATCCGCGCCGGGTCGAATCCGATCACCAGCAGGGTCGTCACGTCCCCGCACGCTGCTCGCCGCGGCACCGGCCGTCAACCCTGCGGCGCCGGGACCGGGGGGCGGGCTGCCGAGCGGGCGCAGGCCAGCGCGATGAGTGCGCCGAGCAGGGTGAACCCGGTCGCGAACAGCACGGCGACGTGCCAGCCGGCCAGCAGCACCGGCACCGGCTCGTCGCCCGCCGGTGAGGTCAGCACCGAGGTCAGCGTGACGCCGACGGCGGCGCCCAGGTAGCGGGTGGTGTTGTTGATGCCGCTACCGGTGCCCGCCCGGTCCGGCGGCACCGAGGCGACCGCCTCGCGGCCGAGCGTCGCGTTCACGACCCCGGTGCCGACGCCGACGACGACGAGCGCGGCCAGGACCGCCCCGGTGCCGGAACCGGTCGCGAGCAGCCCGAGCTGACCGGCCGTCATGACCAGCAGGCCCACGCCGAGACGGACCCCGCCGGTGACCCGTTCGCTGATCCGGCGGGTGAGCAGCGCGGTCACGATGCTGGTGCCCGACCAGCCGAGCAGCAGCAGCGCCGCCGTCGCGGGGGCGGTGCCGTGCACCGGGGCGAGCAGCGCGGGCAGGTAGGAGCTCAGCGAGATGATGCCGAGCCCGGTGGCCATGCTCGCGACGGTCGCCGCGACCAGCCCGGGATGGCGGAACAGCTCCGGCCCCGCCATCGGGTGCGCGACGACGAACTGGACGGCGACGAACCCCGCCAGCAGCGCCGCCCCGGCGACCAGCAGCACGACGGTCGTGGTGGTGACCGGCAGCCGCCGGGCCTCGGTGAGGCCGGCGAGCAGCACCGTCAGCCCGGCGGCGAGCAGCACCATCCCCGCGACGTCGACCGGGCGCGGCCGCCCGGCGGTGGACTCGGTGAGCAGCGTCGCGCCAGCGACGGCGAGCGCCAGCCCGGCGACCGCGACCGCGAGGTAGA
>NZ_WWFY01000212.1:0-5239 GCF_009864975.1 Pseudonocardia sp. SID8383 | reverse complement strand
CGACGGGTGCTGCCCGGCGGTCCGTCCCTGTGGCGCCCGGGCCCCGGCGCCGACCGGCACCGCCCCGGTCCGCGGCCGGGGGACGAGCGCCTGCACCCGCGGCCGTCCGCACCCCACGCAGAAGTGCAGCGAGCCCAGCAGCTCCGCCCCGCACCGGCACCGCTCCACCATGACGACCCTCCCCGACGACGGCGGCCGGATCCGTCCGACCGTGTTGCCTGCTCATCGCACGCGACACCCTGTCGTTATCGATGATCTTGGTCCGAACGGCGCACTTCATCTCTTGTGATGACGGGGCGAAACGGAGCAGCCCACCGGCCCGACGGGAGGGCGTCGTGGGCGCACCGAGGGCCCGCCGTCGCGGGGACGTGGGGACATGACCAGCACCGTCGAGCGGGGAAACATCGGGCCGGAGCAGCCGTGGTGGGGTGGGCCGCCACTGCGCGTGCCGCAGGCGCCCGCCGGCGTGGGCGGTACACCCGTGACGATCACCGATGCGAACGGCGAGATCGTCGGCGCGGGCGTCCTCGGCGACGGGACGTCCGGCGCGGGGACGAGCTGGTCGGGCTACTCCTCGACGTGCACATTCTCGTTCTCGATCGACGACGTCGCCGCCCGGGACGACTTCTACCGGATCGCCGTGGGCAGCGGCGCGACCGGCGGCGTGCCGTTCTCCCGCGCCCAGCTGGAGGACGGGCCCGTCAGCATCACCTGCTAACCCAGGACGGGCGTCATCCCCGGCTCCCGCCCGGTGGCGGCGAGTGCGAGGGCGGTGTCGTCCCCCCACCCCGCGACGACGTCGGGACCGGCCAGCCGGGTCACCGTCTCCCGCACCACCGCGAGCCCCGACGCGGGCGGGGCCGGCGCGTCCGGCAACGCGACGGTCATGTCCAGGTGGTGCACCACGACCTCGACGACCCAGGTGCCGACGAAGTCCCCGACGTCGAGGACGTGCCCCTGGAACTCCAGCCGGTACGGCCCGTCCAGGTCCGCGACGAGCCGGCGCAGGCCGCGCAGCGTCATCGCGACGTGGACGATCTGCCCGGTCGGGCGGGCGTAGGCCGCGGCGACGGCGCGGGCGAAGCGCTCGTGCGCCCAGCCCGGCAGCTCGGGCCCGGGAAACGCGGTCCAGTAGGTCGCGAGGTCGGCGTCGGCGGGCCGGTCGGTGCGGGCGGGGAACCCGGCGAGCATCTCGACCAGGCCCAGGTGCAGGTGCGCGAGGACGTCCGCGGCGAGCCAGCCGTGACAGCGGCTGCGGGCGTGCAGGTCGGTGTCGTCGACGTGGTCGAGCAACGCGGACAGCCCGTCGAGCGCGGCGAGGAACGCCGGGCGCGCCACGTCGAGCGGATAGGCCGTCACAGCAGGTCCGCACCGGACCGCGACGCCGGCTGCTCCCCGGCCGCGGCCATCTCCTCGGCCACCCGCATCAGCTCGGTGTTGACCGGGGTCGCGATCCGGTGCGCCGCGCCCAGGGCCACGATCTCGCCGTTGAGGTAGCGGGCCTCGATGGAGCCGGTCCCGCGCTGCAGGCTCTGCCACGACGACGAGCCCCGTCGCGTCGCCCCTGCGACCGGCCGCTCGGTGATGGTGCCCTCCCGGCGGACGCGGTCGTCGTCGCCGGTCCGGGCGGTGATCCCGGCCGCGTCCAGGACGGCGCGGCCCTCCGCGGTCACGGCCTCGACGAGGCGGGGCGCGTCGGGGTCGTCGAGCCCGCAGACCGCGTCGACGGCGTTGGCCAGGTTAGTGAGCAGCTTGCCGTACTTCGCGGCCATCACGTCCGGGTCGGCGTGGGAGGAGAACCCGGCCGCGGTGAGGTCGGCGACGATCGCCTCCGTGGTGGCGTCGACACCGGAGGGGAACCGGCCGACGTCGAGCACGCCGGGGACCGGCGACGACGACGCGACGACCACCCCCGGCTCGTAGTGCTCGGCGGGCAGGATCACCAGCATCGCCTGCACCCGGTCCGTGCGGCGGGCGGCGAGCCGCTCGTTGGCGACGCCGTTCTGCGCGCACACCACGGTGATGCCGGGGGCCGCCTCGAGCAGCGCGGCCAGTGGCGGCGGGGTGTCCTGCGACTTCACGGCGAGGATCGCGACATCGTCGGGGGTGGGCCGGGCCTCGCCGACCGTGCCCACGGCCTCCACCGGATGGGTGGTCGACCCGTCCGGGGTGTCGAGGCGCAGCCCGCGCTCGCGGATCGCGTCGAGGTGCGCGCCCCGGGCGACGACCACGACCTCCCGCCCGGCCGCGTGGAGTCGCGCCGCGATCGTCCCGCCGACGGCCCCTGCCCCGATCACCACATAGCGCACGACGACGATGGTGGCTCAGCCGTCACGCCGGCGCACGACCGACGGCGGGGCCTTCCGCCGCCACGCCTCCTCGACGAGCTCAGCGAGCTGCCCCGCGTCGACCCGGTCGAGGTCGACGAGGATCGAGCCGTGGCCGTCGTAGTGCGGGGTCGTGAAGTACGCCGGGTCGCCCGACGCGAGCAGCGCCTCCTTCTCCTCGAGCGAGCACATCAGCACCAGCCCGCCCTCGGCCTCGGTGCGCAGCCGGGCGAAGCCCGTGCCACGGACCTTCAACGACGGCGTCCGGTACCAGGTCGACTCCTCGACCTCCGGCAGCCCGGACCCGATCCGCACCACGTCGTCCCAGCTCGGCATGGGGCCATGGTGCCCGCGGCGGGCGCTGCCCGTCGTGGAGGAATCAGACCAGGTGGGCCGCGAGGAACCGGTCGACGGCGGCGCGGCCGTCGGCGACGTGCGGCTCGACCTTCCACTGCTCGACCAGCTCCGCGCCCGGCGCGAGCCCGGCGAGACGGCGCGACACGGGCTCCGGGTGGAAGTCGTCGATCCCCATCAGCACCAGCCACGGCGTCGCGATGTGGGCGAGCGCCTCGTCGGGGACGGAGTACAGCATCCCGCCGCCGCCCCACATGTTCGTGCGGAACGCGGCCCAGTCGTCGTCGGGGACCCCGGGGTGGTCGGCCTCGATCCCGGCGCGCCACTCGTCGAACTTCCCCTCGAACAGGTGCTGGTTGTCGGCGCGGCCGATGGGCTGCAGCGCGACCGCGGCCCGGACGCGTTGCGGTGACCAGCAGGTTCGCGATGAAGGCGCCCCCGATGCACATACCGAGCACCGCGCACTCGTCGACGCCGAGGTGGTCGAGCAGGGCGAGCTGGTCGGCGGTGTAGGTGTCCCAGCCGTCGCTGCCGTGGACCTCGGCGACCGAGGACCCGGCGTTGCGCTGGTCCATCGCGATGACGCGGTACCGCTGCGCGAGGTGGGTGACCGGGTCCCAGGGGGCGTTGCCCCAGGCCGCGATCGTCGAGTTCATGCCGCCCGGCGCCAGCAGCAGGACCGGGAACCCCGTGCCGTGCTCCTCGTAGTGCAGGGTCACACCGGGGCGCTCGAAGGAGGGCATGGCCCGAAACTAGGCCACTCGCGGGGGAGTCCGCTTCTCCGGACGGCGCCGCGCCAGGATCGAGGTGCCGTACACGACGAGTGCCAGCCCGAGCAGCAGCAGCCACCACAGACCGGGGCGGACGGTGTCGTCGAGCAGGGTGATGCCGACCAGACCGGGCACGACGACCTGGGTGACCATGTACAGCGCGGTGACCGTGGAGACGTCGCCGAGCTGCAGCGCGCGGGCGTAGTTGTACAGGCCGGTCAGGGCCATCCCGACCAGGATGTACACGAGCGGCTCGCGCAGCAGGCTCCCCAGGTCCACACCGTCGGAGACGTGCATCGCGCGGATGCAGACCGAGCCGCCGCCCAGCCCGAGCCCGGCGAGCACCGCCGACGGCCACGGCTTGGTCGAGTTCGCGATCGCCAGCGTCACCCCCATGATCGCGACGAGCGCCGCGATCAGGACGGCGACGGTCGTGCCGTGGCCGGTCAGGGCCTGCTTGCGCTCGGTCCCCGCGCTGCCGGCGACGAACGCGAGCCCGAGCATGCTGGCGCCGATGGCGAGCCGGTGCACCGGCCGCAGCCACTCGCCGCGGAAGTAGCGGGCGTACAGGGCGGTCATCGCGATGGCCCCGGCGAGCGTCGCCTGCACCGCGAAGATGGGGATGAACTGCAGCGCGACGACCATGCAGAGCCAGGTGACGATGTCCATCGCGATCCCGCCGAGGAACCGGGGGCGGGCCAGGACGGCGCTGGTGCGCCCGCCCTGGTCGGCCGCGTCGGCCTGGAGGATGGCGGCGACGGTGCTGCAGAGCATCGCGAACACCGCGAAGAGCATGCCGATCAGCACAGGCGGGCCCGGGTCAGGGCACGGGCGGCATGCGGGGTGATCGACACCGGCCGATTGTGACGTACCGCTATCGGGTGCCGGCCGGGCGGGCGTCCGACGGAGCGGGCCGCTGCTCGGGCAGCGCCGCAGGCATCTCGAAGAAGCCGCTCATCAGCCCGCTGCCGGGCTGCTCGTCACGTGTACCGGCGGCGGCCTGCCAGGGGGACGTGCCGCCCTGGGTCGCACGGCGCTGCGCCAGCAGGGCCCGCGGGCGCTCGGTGAGGGCAAGGATGCCGACCGTGAGGGCCACCCCCACCAGCAGCGGCCCTCCGACCACCAGGATGGGCCAGCCCACCACGACATATGCGAGCACCAATGCACCCGCCGCCATGCCGATGACCGCCCCCGCCAACCGCGTCACCACGCGCCCCTCTCACACCGTGCCCGAACCGGGACGACCAGTGTTTTACCACGTCGGAGGGGGTGGACAGGGGCGACGCGACGCGGTGGTGGTCACACCTTCGGGCACGGCCGTATCGCAAGGTGCATGGGGCCGAGCCGGCGTGGGGGCTCCCGTGTCCACGCCGGCCCGGCGGTCCGAATCATCCCGCCCCGGGGTCCGGGCGGGACGGGGTGGGGGTCACTCGGCGCTGTCGTCGCAGCGCAGAGGGTGATCGGCGGTGGATTCCCTGTCCGACAGGATGATCACGCAGCCGCACCCGCGGCCGGGGTGGTCGACGTCGGCGCGGGGGCCGTGGTCGTCGGGTCCGGGACCGGGGTGGTCGGGTCGGTGGCGGGCGGGGTGGTGACCGGAGGCGTCGTGACCGGCGGGGTGCTGGTCGAGCCCTCCTTCGCCGGGGTCGTCGGCGCCGGGGTGGTCGGCTTCACCGGGGTCGTCGGCGCCGGAACCGGAGCCACCGGAGCGGGAGCCGGGGGGACGGCCGCGACCGGAGCGGCGGCACCGGCGGCGGGGCGGGCCGCCGTACCCCCGGTGGCCGCGCC
>NZ_WWFY01000023.1:0-483 GCF_009864975.1 Pseudonocardia sp. SID8383 | reverse complement strand
CTCCCCGTCGCTGGCCAGGACGACCTCGACGGTGCCGCCTGCGGCGACGACCCCGCGCATGAGCCCGGCCGCGCCGAGGGTCTCGTCGTCGGGGTGGGCGCACACCACGACCAGGCGGCCGAACGACGACGGGTCGAGCCCGCGCCGGGCGAGGGTCACGGCCGCGTCCTCCCAGACGTCCGGGGACTGCACGGGCTCCATCAGGTCGCCGGGGTGACCAGGGCGCGCCCGAGGGCGGCGAGGTCGCGTCCGCCGTGGTGCTGGCGCAGGTAGATCTGCAGGTCCGCGAGGCGTGCGGTGAGCAGCGGCGACCCGGCCAGCACGGCGACCCCGGCGATCTCCGGGGCGGCGTCGAGCACGGTCCGGCACGCCCGCTCGACCGTGGCCCGCACGGTGGCCACCGCGTCGTGGTGGGCGGTGGCGGGGTCGGCGTCGATCCGGGCGGCGGTGACGGCGAGCAGGGCGTCCGCGGCGGCGACGGCG
>NZ_WWFY01000211.1:0-6436 GCF_009864975.1 Pseudonocardia sp. SID8383 | reverse complement strand
CGACACGGCCCCCGCACCCGGAGCGGGTGCGGGGGCCGTGGACGGCGCGGAGCGGTCAGCCGGCGGCCGGCACCGCCGCGAGCGGGTCGCCCACCAGACCGGCGGCGAGCGTGTTGCCCGTCGGCGGGTCGATCAGCAGGAACCCGCCGGTGGTGCGGACCCGGGCGTAGGAGTCGACCGGCAGCGGGTCGGCGACGCGCAGCGACACCCGACCGATGTCGTTGATCTCCAGCTTCTCCGGGGCGGCGGCGTAGGACACCCTCTCGGTGTCCAGCCGCGACCCCAGCGTCCCGACGATCACCTGGGTGGTGCGGGTGCCGTGCTTGAGCAGCAGCCGCGCGCCCGGGAGCAGCGGCTTCTCGGCCAGCCAGCACAGCGTCGCATCGATCTCGGAGGTGACCTCCGGGACGTCGGACGCGGCCGCGAGCAGGGCGCCGCGGGGGGCGTCGATGTCGTCGGCGAGCAGCACCGTCACGCTCAGGCCCGCCCCGGCGGCGGCCAGCGGGCCGTCGGCGGTCCGGACCTCGGAGACGGTGGTGCGGTGCCCCTCGGGCAGGACGACGACCTCGTCGCCCGGACGGACGGTGCCGGAGGCGACCTGGCCGGCGTAGCCGCGGTAGTCGTGCAGGTCACCGAGCGAAGCGTCAGCGGAGCGAGACTCGGCACCGTTCCTGGGGCGGATCACGTACTGCACCGGCATCCGGAACGGGGCCGCGGTGTCCGGGCCGTCGACCGGGACCGACTCCAGGTGCTCCAGCAGCGTCGGCCCGGTGTACCAGGGCGTGTTGTCGCTGCGGAACGCCACGTTGTCCCCGACCAGCGCGGACACCGGGATGACCTGGACGGCGTCGTCGGTGAAGCCCAGCGAGCGGGTCAGCTCGGTGAACTCGCGCTCGATGTCGGCGATCTTCGCCTGGTCGTACTCGATCAGGTCGATCTTGTTGATCGCCAGGACCAGGCGCGGGACGCGCAGCAGCGACAGCACCGCGGCGTGCCGGCGGGTCTGGGAGACCACGCCGTTGCGGGCGTCGACCAGCAGCACCGCCAGCTCGGCGGTGGACGCGCCGGTGACGGTGTTGCGGGTGTACTGGACGTGGCCCGGGGTGTCGGCGAGGACGAACTCCCGGGTCGGCGTGCCGAAGTAGCGGTAGGCGACGTCGATGGTGATGCCCTGCTCGCGCTCGGCGCGCAGGCCGTCGACGAGCAGCGACAGGTCCGGCGTCGACATCCCCTTGTCGACCGAGGCGCGCTCGACGGCCTCGATCTGGTCGGCCAGCACCGACTTGGTGTCGTAGAGCAGGCGCCCGACCAGGGTGGACTTGCCGTCGTCGACGGAGCCCGCCGTGGCGAAGCGCAGCAGGGACCGGGAGGTGGTGTCGGCAGTGCCCGTCATCAGAAGTAGCCCTCCTTCTTCCGGTCCTCCATCGCGGCCTCGGACAGCCGGTCGTCGGCCCGGGTCGCGCCGCGCTCGGTGAGCCGCGACGCGGTGACCTCGGCGATGACCTCGTCGAGGGTGGTGGCGGTGGACTCGACCGCGCCGGTGCACGAGCCGTCGCCCACCGTGCGGTAGCGGATGGACCTGCGCTCCAACTGCTCGCCGTCGCGCGCTCCGCCCCAGGGGCCCTCGGCGAGCCACATGCCGTCGCGCTGGAAGACCTCGCGCTCGTGGGCGTAGTAGATCGACGGCAGCTCGATTCCCTCGCGCCGGATGTAGCGCCAGACGTCGAGCTCGGTCCAGTTGGAGATGGGGAAGACGCGGACGTGCTCACCGGCGGCGTGCCGTCCGTTGTAGAGGTTCCACAGCTCCGGGCGCTGCTTGCGCGGGTCCCAGCGGCCGAACGCGTCGCGCAGGCTCATGATCCGCTCCTTGGCCCGGGCGCGTTCCTCGTCGCGGCGGCCGCCGCCGAACACGGCGTCGAAGCGGTGCTCGGCGATCGCGTCGAGCAGCGGCTGGGTCTGCAGCGGGTTGCGGGTGCCGTCGGCGCGCTCGACGAGCCGCCCGTCGGCGAGGTAGTCCTCGACGCGGGCGACCTCCAGACGGAGCCCGTACTGCGCGGCGATCCGGTCCCGGAACTCGATGACCTCCGGGTAGTTGTGCCCGGTGTCGACGTGCAGCAGGCCGAAGGGCACCGTGGCCGGCGCGAACGCCTTGATGGCCAGGTGCACCAGCAGCGTCGAGTCCTTGCCGCCGGAGAACAGGATCACCGGGCGGTCGAACTCGCCGGCGACCTCGCGGAACACGTGGATCGCCTCGGACTCCAGTGCGTCGAGGGCGTCCAGCGCCGGGGTCGTGACGGCGGCGGTCACGGGGGTCTCCTCCACGGTCGTCATGCGTGCAGCCCGCACTCGGTCTTGGCACGTCCGGCCCAGCGGCCGGAGCGGGGGTCCTCGCCGGGCTTCGGCTTCGCGGTGCAGGGCGCGCAGCCGATGCTCGGGTAGCCGGCGTCGACCAGCGGGTTCACCAGGATCCCGTGCTCGGCGATGTAGGCGTCCATGTCGTCGTCGGACCACGCGGCGATCGGATTGATCTTGACGAGGCCGAATTTCTCGTCGTAGGTGACCAGCGGCGTGTTCGCCCGGGTCGGGGCCTCGACGCGGCGGACACCGGTGACCCAGGCGTCGTAGCCGGACAGCGTCCGCTCCAGCGGGACGACCTTGCGCAGCGCGCAGCAGCGGTCCGGCTCGCGGGCGAACAGGTCCTTGCCGTACTCGGCGTCCTGCTCGGCGACCGTCTGGTCCGCCTGCGCATCCACGATGCGCAGCTGCGGGTAGACGGCGTCGACCGCGTCGCGGATGCCGATGGTCTCCGCGAAGTGGTAGCCGGTCTCCAGGAACAGCACGTCGATGTCCGGCCGGGCCCGCTGGGCCAGGTCGACCAGCACGGCGTCCTGCATGTTGGAGGCGACGATCAGCCGGTCGCCGAAGGTCTCCGCGGCCCAGTCGAGCAGCTGCTCGGCGGTCGCGTCCGGGCCCAGCTCGGCGGCACCGCGCTCGGCGGTGGCGCGCAGGTCGGTCTCCAGGGCAACACTCATGATTCCGCTCCCGAGGTCTCGGGGACGCCGATCCCCACGAAGGTCACGACGAAGGTGCGCAGGCAGCCGGCGCACCACCAGGCGGCGCCGGGGACCCTCTCGGACCGCTCGGCCGGGCGCAGGTCCTCCTCGCCGCAGTACGGGCAGTGGAACGGCGTGACGCGCCCGCTCACTTCAGGTCCTCCTCGTCGGCCCGCAGGACCCACTGGGCGAACCGCTCGTCGCCGTCGCGCTGCTCGGCGAAGCGGCGCACCACGCGCTCGACGTACTCGCCCAGCTCGGCGCTGGTGACCTTGAGCCCGCGCAGCTTGCGGCCGAATCCGGAGTCCAGCCCCAGCCCGCCGCCCAGGTGCACCTGGAAGCCCTCGACCTGGTTGCCCCCCGCGTCGGTGACGATCTGGCCCTTGAGGCCGATGTCGGCGACCTGGGTGCGGGCGCAGGCGTTCGGGCAGCCGTTGAGGTGCAGCGAGATCGGCACGTCCGGGACGACGTCGGCGAGGCGCTTCTCCAGGTCCTCCACCAGCCGGATCGCCCGCTCCTTGGTCTCGACGATCGCGAGCTTGCAGAACTCGATGCCGGTGCAGGCCATCGTCGAGCGGCGCCAGGTCGAGGGCCGGGCCGGCAGGCCGAGCCGGTTCAGGTCCTCGATCAGCCCGTCGAGCCTGTCGTCGGCCACGTCCAGCACGACGATCTTCTGGTACGGGGTGAACCGGATGCGATCCGACCCGGCGCGCTCGGCGGCGTCGGCGACGGCGAGCAGCGTCGTGCCCGACACGCGGCCCGACGGCGGAGCGACGCCGACGTAGTTGCGGCCGTCCTTCTGCTTGTGGACGCCGACGTGGTCGATGGGCCGCTCGGGGACCGCCGGGGCGGGGCCGTCGACGAGCTTCCGGCCCAGGTACTCGTCCTCCAGGATCTGGCGGAACTTCTCCGGGCCCCAGTCGGCGATGAGGAACTTGATGCGGGCGCGGTGGCGCAGGCGGCGGTAGCCGTAGTCGCGGAACACCTGGACGACGCCGTGCCACACGTCGGGGACCTCGGCGAGCGGGACCCAGGCGCCGAGCCGTTCGGCGATCCGCGGGTTGGTCGACAGCCCGCCGCCGACCCACAGGTCGAAGCCGGGGCCGTGCTCGGGGTGCTCGACGCCGACGAAGGAGATGTCGTTGATCTCGTGTGCGACGTCCTGCTGCCAGGAGATCGCGGACTTGAACTTGCGCGGCAGGTTCGACAGCTCGCGGTCGCCGATGAAGCGGCGCACGATCTCGTCGATGGCCGGGGTCGGGTCGACCACCTCGTCGGCGGAGACTCCGGCGACGGGGGACCCCATGACCACACGGGGGCAGTCACCGCAGGCCTCGGTGGTCTGCATGCCCAGCGGCTCGATCAGCTTCCAGATCGCCGGGACGTCCTCGACGCGGATCCAGTGGTACTGGATGTTCTCCCGGTCGGTGACGTCGGCGGTGTCGCGGCCGTAGCGCTGCGAGACCTCACCGAGCGCACGCAGCTGGGCGACGTCCACCGACCCGCCGTCGAGGCGCACGCGCATCATGAAGTACTCGTCGTCGAGCTCCTCGGGCTCCAGCGCCGCGGTGCGGCCGCCGTCGATCCCGGGCCTGCGCTGGGTGTAGAGCCCCATCCAGCGGAACCGTCCGCGCAGGTCGGCGGGGTCGATCGAGTCGAAACCGCGCCGGGCGTAGACGTTCTCGATCCGCGCGCGCACGTTCAGCGGATTGTCATCGCGCTTGCTGCGCTCGTTGGGGTTCAGCGGTTCGCGGTGGCCGAGTTTCCACTGCCCCTGCCCCTTCGGGCGGCGGGGTGCGGTCTTCGAGGGCGCCATGTGGTGGGTGCTCCGATGTCGGGCGAACCGGGCACACCCCGGCCCGGGACAGGGCACGGAGCGGCCCGGGGCGGTTCGGGAGGGGCCGTCGGATCAGCGACGACGACAGAGCGCGCTACGAGTCCGGTTCAGATCCACGTGGCGACGCGCCACGAGGCGGAGACGGAGTGCGGGCACGGACACAGGGTGCCACGGTGTCCGGACCTGCCACAAAGTGATGTTCGCATCCTGGGAGGGAGGGGCGGATAGGTCCGGACGTTCGCCGCGCGGTGTCCGGTTCACCCGGAATCCCCGGGTCACGGGCCCGGTGGAACCCGTCGTCCACCGCGGGCCCCCCGGATGCCACCCCGTCGCGACCGGCCCGTCCCGTGCGCCCCGGACCTGTCGGGGAGCGGTCCGGGCCCGAGGTGCGCCCGGCACCGACCGGCCCGGCGGTGGCACACTCGCCGGACGTGACCTCCGTGCCGCCGGCCTTCGGGCTCTACGTCCACGTGCCGTTCTGCGCGACCCGCTGCGGCTACTGCGACTTCAACACCTACACCGCCTCCGAGCTCGCGGGCGACGCCGCGTCCCCGGACGGCTGGCTCGCCGCCGCCCGCGCCGAGATCGCGCTCGCCGCCCGCACGGTGGGGGACCGCACCGTGGAGACGGTGTTCGTCGGCGGCGGCACCCCGTCGCTGATCGGCGCCGACCGGCTCGTCGCGGTGCTCGACGCGGCCCGCGAGCACCTCCCGTTCGCCGACGACGCCGAGGTCACCACCGAGTCCAACCCCGAGTCGGTCTCACCGGAGTTCTTCGACCGGCTCCGGGCCGGCGGGTTCACCCGCATCTCGCTGGGCATGCAGTCCGCCGCCCCGCACGTGCTCGCCGTACTGGACCGCACGCACACCCCGGGGCGCGCCGTCGCCGCCGCTCGGGAGGCCCGGGCCGCCGGGTTCGGTCACGTCAACCTGGACCTGATCTACGCCACCCCCGGCGAGACCGACGACGACCTGCGCGCCTCCGCCGACGCCGTCCTCGACGCGGGGGTGGACCACGTCTCGGCCTACGCGCTGATCGTCGAGGACGGCACCGCCCTGGCCCGCCGGGTCCGCCGCGGGGAGCTGCCCGCCCCCGACGACGACGTCGCCGCCACCCGCTACGAGCTGCTCGACGCGCGGCTGCGCGACGCCGGGCTGTCCTGGTACGAGGTGTCGAACTGGTCGCTGCCCGGCGCCGAGTGCCGGCACAACCTGGGCTACTGGCGCGACGGCGACTGGTGGGGGATCGGCCCCGGCGCCCACTCCCACCTGGCCGGGACACGCTGGTGGAACGTCAAGCACCCGGCGCGCTGGGCGGGCGCGCTCGCCGCGGGGGAGACCCCCGAGGGCGGTCGCGAGGAGCTCACCGCGGATGAGCGGCACACCGAGCGGGTCATGCTGCGGCTGCGCCTCGCCGAGGGCATGGCCCTGACCCTGCTGCACGACGGCGGTCGCGGGGCCGCCGCCCGCGCCGTCGCCGAGGGGCTGCTGGACCCGGCGGCGCACGCCGCGGGCCGTGCGGTGCTGACCGACCGCGGACGGCTGCT
>NZ_WWFY01000210.1:0-6486 GCF_009864975.1 Pseudonocardia sp. SID8383 | reverse complement strand
GCTCCAGGCCGAGGCCGACCGGCAGGCCCGGGAGGAGGCGGCGTCGCGGGTCGCGCAGGAGCCCGCGCCGTCGGACGGCCCCGCGCCGCGGCGCACCGGGTCGGCGGCGATCGAGACCGTGATCGACCGGGCGATGGCCCAGCTCGGCACCATCTACGCCTGGGGTGGCGGCAACTCGCGCGGACCGACCCGCGGGATCCGCGACGGCGGCGTCGCCGACGCCCACGGCGACTTCCGCAAGGTCGGCTTCGACTGCTCGGGGCTGATGCAGTTCGCCTTCGCCGGGGTCGGCGTCGACCTGCCCCGCTACAGCGGCAACCAGGCGAACGCCGGCCGGCTGGTGCCGATCTCGGACATGCGGCGCGGGGACATGCTGTCCTGGGCCGACGGCGGCCGCACCCACCACATCGCCATCTACCTCGGCGACGGGAAGATGCTCGAGGCCCCGTACTCGGGCGCGAGTGTGCGGGTCACCTCGGTCCGCTATGACGGCCTGAACAAGGTCACCCGGCTGCTCTGACGGCCGCGGCCTCGCCGGTCAGCTCGTCGAGCACCAGCCGCACCGCGGGCCGGGTCACCGCACCGCGGGTCACGGCCCGCACCAGGCGGGCGGCCCGCACCCTGGCGAGCGGGCGCAGTGCGAGCCGGGCGCCGTCGCGGTGGTCGGTGGAGTAGCGGGGCAGCAGCGCGACGCCGTGCCCGTGGGCGACGAGCTCCTCGGTGACCGAGAAGTCGTTGATCCGCTGCACCACCCGCGGCACGGTGCCGGTGACCAGTGCGAGCGAGCTGAGCACGTCGTCGACCGGCCACCCGACGGCGACCGAGATCCAGTCGGCGTCGACGAGGTCGGACAGGTGCACCTCGGCGCGGTGGGCCAGCGGGTGGTCCGGGGGCAGGGCGACGTCGAGGGGCTCGCGCAGGAGCGGGTGCACGGTGAGCCGGCCCGTGCGCAGCGGGTCGAGTCGTTCGTCGTGGTGGGTGACGACGACGTCGGCGTCGGCCGCGGCGGCCGGTACCTCCTCCGGGCGCAGGTCGAGGTCACGGCAGGACAGCGCCAGCCCGGGGTGGGCCGACGCCCGGCGCAGCAGCCCGGGCAGCAGCAGCCGGGCCGCCGACGGGAAGAACACCACCCGGACCGTGCCCAGCGGCTGCTCGCGCAGGCCCGCGGTGGTCTCCTCCAGCCGGCCCAGCGCGTCGAGCACCTCCTGCGCTCCGTCGACGACGGCCCGCCCGGCCGCGGTGAGCCGCAGCCCGCGCCCGTCCGGTGCGGTCAGCTCCAGGCCCGCCTCCCGGGACAGTGCCTTGAGCTGCTGGGACACCGCGGACGGGGTGAAGTTGAGCGCCGCGGCGACGGCGGTGACCGAGCCGCGGTCGGCGAGCTCGCGCAGGATCCGGAGCCGCCGCACGTCCATGCAGGAAAGCTACAACATCGTTTCAGTTGTTGTCGCTGGTCTGCACGGTCTCGGGACGGCAGCGTGGACGCCGTGACCGTTCGTGACCGCCTGCTCGCCGTCGTCGTCGCCGTGTTGTGGGGCGCCAACTTCATCGCCATCCACGTCGGGCTCGAGCACTTCCAGCCGCTGTTCCTGGCCGGGCTGCGGATGCTCGTGCTGGCGGTCCCGACGGTGCTCCTCGTGCCGCGGCCGCGGGTTCCGCTGCGCTGGCTCGTCGGCTACGGGCTCGGGTTCGGCACGGTGCAGTTCCTCTTCCTGTTCCTGGGGATGTACGCCGGGATGCCGACCGGGCTCGCGTCGCTGGTCCTGCAGGCGTCGGGACCGTTCACGCTCGTGCTGGGTGCGCTGCTACTGCGCGAGAGGGTGACGCCGCGGCAGTGGGCCGGGATCGGCGTCGCCGTGCTCGGGCTGGGGTGCATCGCCCTCGCCCGAGCCCAGTCCGCGGCGCTGCTGCCGGTCGTGCTGACCCTGCTCGGCGCGCTCGGCTGGGCGGCCGGGAACCTGTGCAGCCGGCTGGCCCAGCGCGACGGCGAGGCGGTCGACCCGCTGCACCTGACGCTGTGGATGACCGTCGTGCCGCCGGTGCCGATGCTGGCCGCCTCGGCCGTGGTGGAGGGTCCGGGCGCCTGGGGCGACGTCGTCGCGATGGTGACCCCCGACGGCGTCGCCGGGCTGGTCGCGCTCGTGTACCTGTCGCTGGTCGCGACCGTGCTCGCCGCCGGGATCTGGACCGGGCTGATGCGCCGCTACCCGGCGGGGCTCGTCGCGCCGCACTCGCTGCTCGTGCCGGTGGTCGGGATGAGCCTGGCGATGGTGCTGCTGGGGGAGCGGCCGTCGGTGACCGAGCTGGTCGCCGGGGTGGTGGTCGTCGGCGGGGTGCTGGTGGCCTCCGCGCCGGCCCGGCGTCGGGTAGAGGTGAGGGTATGAGGCTGCGCTACACGACGCTCGTGGTCGACGACTACGACGCCGCGATCACCTTCTTCGTCGACGTGCTCGGCTTCGAGCTGGTCGAGGACTCGCCCGCGACGACCTCGACGACCGGGGCGGCGAAGCGCCGGGTCGTGGTGCGTCCGCCCGGCGCCGACACCGGCCTGCTCCTGGCCCGCGCCGACGGCGACCGGCAGCGGGCCGTCGTCGGTGACCAGTTCGCCGGGCGGGTGGGGCACTTCCTGGAGGTCGACGACGCCGCCGCGGAGTACGAGCGGCTCGTGGCGCTCGGGGTGGAGTTCGAGGGACCGCCGCGGGTGGAGGCCTACGGCACGGTCGCGGTGTTCCGCGACGTCGCCGGGAACCGGTGGGACCTGCTCTCCGGGCCGTGAGTCAGGCGCGCCGGCGCCGTCGGCGGTTGCGGCGACGGCGGCTCGGGACGAGGAACGCCGCCGCGGTCCCGACCAGGACGACGACCCCGAGCGCGACGAGGGCGGTCACGAACGCGCCCGCCGACACAGTGGTCGCCGGAGGCCCGGGCGGTACCGCGGGCGCGGCCGCGACCTCGTGGGTGGCGGTGCAGATGTTGTCCTCGTACGGGCTCGCCGGGTTCAGCGGACGGAACTCGTAGCGGGTCCCGGTGGCGTACGACCGGTCGACCGAGGTCGCGGTGTTCGGTCGGGGGGTGGGGGAGCCGACGACCTGGACGTCGCGGCCGTCGTCGGTACGGACCTGCGCGACGCGGCCGTCGGCGGAGGTCGAGGCGACGGTGCCGGTGAACGCGTGGGCGGAGCGGGGTGGGTCGGCGATGCACGAGGCCCTGGCCGCCGGGCTCGTCGTCCCGCTCGCCGCGGTCGCCGCACCCGTCGCGCTCGTCGGGGCGAGGAGCGCCAGGGCGGCGAGCAGCGGGACGGCGAGACGGGGCACGGGGTCATCCTCGCGCGTGCGGGGGTCGCGCGCCTCCGCCGTCCAGCCGAGTGGTCGGGTCAGGGACGCCGTCTTCGGAGCGGAGCTCGAGTCGTGGTGGGACGGCCTGGCCGTCGAGGCGCGACCGCTGTGCTCCGGCGGGCGCGTCGGTCGGGGGCTCGGGGAGTGGCCGCGGGGGCGCGAGGCCCAGGCGTGATGAGGTCGGGGAGGCGGCGGCGCGAGCCGGTGCGCGGGGATCGTCCGCTGCCGGGCTGCGGCGGACGGGCGGATGCGAGCGCCGAACGACCTGGAAAGGTCCAGCTAGGAGATCTATAATCGAACATATGATCGATCAGGTGGACGTGCTGGACGTGCTGAGCCACACCGATCCCGCCGACGACCCGGCCTGGCTCGAACACCGGCGCCGTCGTGAGGCGGTGGAGGAGGCGATCCGGTGCCCGCACGGTCTCGCGATCGACCTGTGCGGCGAGATGTGTGGTCCCGAGCCCCCGCCCGACCCCTCCGGCGGGATCGACGACGTCGCCTGGGAGGCGCTGCGGTGCCTGGTCGCCGGAGCCCCGCCCGACCGGCTCACCGATCTGCAGGTGCTCGACGTCCTGGAGGGCGCCGAGCACTGGGTGCGGCGCTCGACCGCCCTGCGGATGCGGTCGGTCGCGCAGATCGCGGAGCGCCACCCGGCCGGGAGCGGCGCCGCGCCGCCGGGCGCGGACCCGCGTGCGGTGCAGCCCGTCTCGCGCTGGCTGCCGGACCAGGTGGCGATCGTGCTGCGGGTCCCGCGCGACCACGCGCGGTCGCTGATCGGGCAGGCGCAGCGGTTCGCCCAGGTGCTGCCGGAGACCCTGGCCGCGTGGGAGTCGGGGGCGATCGACCAGGGCGCCGCCGAGGCGATCTCGTCGTCGACACTCGTCCTCGACGACGAGCGCGCCCGCCGGGTGCAGGCCGCGGTCCTCCCGGGGGCTCCGGAGGCGCACCGCCGGTTGCTGCGGGACCGGCTGCGCCGCCACATCGCCCGCGTCGACCCGGACGGCGCCCGCGAGCGCCACGAGCGGGCCCGGTCGGAGCGGCGGATGTCGCTCTCCCCGGGTGACGACGGCATGGGCTCGCTGTGGCTGGGCGGCACCGCCGCGCAGGTGGAGGCGTCGTGGCAGTGCGTCGACCGGCTCGCGCGCTCCCTGGACGACCCGTGCGACGACCGCACCCTGGACCAGAGGCGCGTCGACCTCGCCCACCAGCTGCTGCAGGGCACGCTGACGCTCACCGACGTCGGCACGGTCCGGGACGCGCTCGGGGCGGGCACCGACGAGGACGGCCTGCTCGCAGCGGTCGCGCGGGTGCTCGCCGCGAAGCCGGACCCGGAGGAGGCCGTGGGCCGACACCCGCTGATCCAGGTCGTCGTCCCGCTCAGCACGCTGATGGGCGGCGCGGCACCGGGCGAGCTGGTCGGGCACGGCCCGATCCCCGCCGACCTCGCCCGGGCCCTCGCCGCCGGCGGGGTGTGGCAGCGGCTGGTGACCGACCCGCTGTCGGGCACGCTGCTCGACGTGGGGCGGACCCGCTACCGCCCGCCGGTCGCGATGGCCGACCACGTCCGGGCGCGGGACTGCACCTGTCGCGGCCCGGCGTGCAGCCGACGGGTCCGCGACCTCGACCACCACGTGCCGTGGGCGGCCGGGGACGGGCCGACCAGCGCCGAGAACCTGTTCGGGCTGTGCCGGGCCGACCACGCGCTGAAGGACGCACCGGGCTGGCAGGTGCTCGCCAGGACCGACGGCAGCCTGATCTGGGTGGCACCGTGCGGCCGCCGGGCGACGACGCGGCCGTTCGACCACCGGGTCTTCACCGATCCGCTGCCGGACGCGGCCGACCACGACCACGACCACGACGCCGGCGCCGTCGTCGCGCCCTTCTGATCACCGTGCCGAACGGGCAGGGCGGGGTCGTGGAGCGTCACCGGGAACGCAGTGAGGTCCAGGCGGTCGAGACCGTCCGGGCGGTGCTGCTCGGTGTCCTGGTCGCCGGTGTCGTGCTCACCCTCGTGTGGGCCGTGCGGGCAGGGCTCGACGTCGTGCACCCGTGGTGGTCGTTCCGCACCGGGTTCCCGCTCCCGGTGGCCGGGGCGGTCGCGTTGGTCGTCGTGCTCGTCGTCCTCCTACGGGCGCGTCGCCGGGGGATCTGAGCGCTGCTCAGGCGGCCGGGGCGGCGAGCTGCCAAGACACGCCGAAGCGGTCCTCGACCCAGGCGAAGGGGCCGAAGCCGTAGTCGTCGAGCGGCATGAACTCCCGCCCACCGGTCGCGAGCGCCGCCAGCAGCCGCTCCTGCTCGTCGCCGGACTCGCAGTCCACCCACAGCGAGACGGCGGGGGAGAAGTCCCACTGGTGCACCGGCGGGCTGTCGCTGCACCGCAGGCGCTGCCCGGCGACGACGAACTCGGCGAGAACCACCGCGTTCGGATCGTCGGGGCGGTGGGTGACCGAGACGATCTCGCCGTCGTCGAACAGGGATGTCCAGAACTCCATCGCCTCGCTCGCGCTCGGGCCACGCGGCGGCTGGAAGGTCAGGAACGGCACGGCTCGGGCGGTCATCGGGTCCTCCTGCGCGGGGCGGGGTCGACGGTGCACGGAAACCGGACGACACGGCCGTGCGCCGATGGCTAGGGTCGACACCATGGCACGAGGCATCTGGTCGCAGAAGGTCCGCACCGCCCGCTGACGGCGGCGCCCTTCACCCCTTCCGAACCGCGTCCGCCGTCCCGGTCCCCGCCGGGCGGCGCATCCCGTGCTGCCCGGCTCCGATCTCGGATGCCGCGGAGCCCTCTCGTGCACACCACCCCCGAACCGTCCTCACCCCTGCCCGCCCTCGACGTCGGCGCGGCCGCCCACGTGCGTGCCGAGGACGTCGTCGTCACCCGCGGGTCGCACCGCGTCCTCACCGGCGTGACGCTGACCGTCTCCGCCCGCTCGCGGCTCGCCGTCGTCGGGGAGAACGGGCGCGGCAAGTCCACGCTCCTGCACGTCCTCGCGGGCCTGCTCGCGCCGGACGCCGGGATCGTGCACCGCGCCGGCACCGTCGCCCTGGCCCGCCAGGAGGTGCCCGCCCGCGACGGCGAGACCGTCGGCACCCTGACCGCGGAGTCGCTCGCCGCCCCGCGGACGGCGCTGCGCGAGCTCGACGCGGCGAC
>NZ_WWFY01000209.1:0-8255 GCF_009864975.1 Pseudonocardia sp. SID8383 | reverse complement strand
GCCCCCGCCGGTGGAGCTGTTCGGACCGTTCGACTCGGAGGTGCCGGTGCCCGTGGACGACGCGGACGACACGCCGATCTTCGCGGCGGTCGCCTCGGCCTGGTTCCGTGAGCCGGGATCGACCGAGACGACGGCGCTCCCGGTCACGCAGAACGACAACTGGCGCACCGCGGGCGACGCCGAGTTCGACGCCGCCCGGATCCGGGCCGACCGGGTCGTCGACCTGCCGACCACCGCGCAGGGCCTGCCGCAGCGGCTGCCCGGGCAGGCGATGGTGCCGCCGTCGTGGCGGGACACCCCGAACGGGCTCGCACCGACCGGGTCGCGGGAGCGCCAGCCCGACCGGGTGCGCAACCGGCTGGCCAGCTACCAGCGGGGTCTGCGCGAGGGCCGCCACCGCGCCGCGGAGGACCACGGCCCGCACGGACCGGCCGGTGGTGCGCTGAACGGCGCCGTCAACGGCGCGCCGGTGCCCGGCGGGCACCGCAACGGCCACCACCTCGACGACGGCGACGACCGCAGCGTCGGCTGATCACCACTCGTGCGGCGTCCCGGCGGCCCAGCCGTCCGGGTCGTCCCACGCCTGCAGGGTGCGGCCGCTGACGAAGCGCCGCCGCGCCCCGGTCACCGGGTCGTCGAACTCCAGGGCACGCGAGAGCAGCTGCAGCGGGCGGGTGAAGTCCTCCGGCGCCCGCCGGTGCAGCTCGGGGTAGACGTCGTCGCCGAGGATCGGCACGCCCAGCCCGTTCAGGTGCACCCGCAGCTGATGGGTCCGCCCGGTGCGCGGGGTCAGCCGGTACAGGGCCCTCTCGCCCCGCTGCCCGGCGAGCTCGACGCGGGTCTCGGCGTTCGGCTCGCCGTCCTCGGTGACGGCGGCGAACACCCCGGGGCGCTTCACGATCCGCGACACCTCGGTGCGCGGCAGCTCCAGGTCCGGGTCGAACCGGGCGAGCGCCTCGTAGGTCTTCGTGACCCGGCCGCGGGCGAACAACGTCTGGTAGGCGCCGCGCAGCTCGGGGCGCACCACCAGCAGCAGGACCCCCGCGGTGGCGCGGTCGAGCCGGTGCGCCGGGCTGAGCGCGGGCAGCCCCAGCTCATGGCGCAGCCGCACCAGCACGGTCTGGCGGACGTGGCTGCCCCGCGGGATCGTCGCGAGCAGGTGCGGCTTGTCGACGACGACCACGTCGTCGTCGGCGTACAGCACCGGCAGCCCGAACGGCACCGGCACCTCGTCGGGCTCGTCGCGGTAGAGCCACAGCGTCGTCGACGGCGTGTACGGCGTGGCCGGGGTGACCGGGCCGGCCGCGGTCACGATCTCCCCGGCGGCCAGCCGTACGTCGATCCGCTCCGCGACGTGCGGGAACCGGTCGACGAGGTGATCGCGCATCGTCGCCCACCCGCCGGTCGCCGGGGTGCGGACGCGGGCCGGCGCGAGGCCGTCGACCGTCGGGAGCGGGGACGCCTCCCGGGACGTGCGGCGCCGGCGGGATCTCACGGGGCAGCAGCCTACGATGGCCCCTCGTGAGCTGGACGTCCTACGGTGCCTACCTGTTGATCGTCGTCGGGCTGGTGCTGATGCCCGGCCCGGACACCTTCGTGATGCTGCGCGCCTCGCTGGTCGGCGGGCGCGCGGGCGGACTCTCGACGCTGGCCGGGGTGTTCACCGGCAACGCCCTGCAGGGCGGCGCCGCGGCGTTCGGGCTCGGTGTGCTCGTCGCGAGCTCGCACACCGCGTTCACCGTGATCCGCTGGGCCGGGGTGGTCTACCTCTGCGTGCTCGGGGTGCAGGCGCTGCGGGCCGCGCGTCGCGGCGACTACCCCGTGGTCCCCGACGGTGGTCCGCGGGTCCCGGCGCGGCGGTCGTTCCTGGTCGGTTTCGGTTCGAACATCACCAACCCGAAGGTGCTGGTCATGTACCTGTCGGTGCTGCCGCAGTTCCTCGTGCCCGGGGTGACGACCACCGCCGACGCGCTGCTGCTGGCGCTGTCGGTGGCGGTGCTCGGCGGCGTCTACGGGGTCGGCCTGGTCCTCGCCGTGCACCGGGCGCGGGCCTTCTTCACCCGGCGCCGCGTGCGACGCGCCGGTGACGTCGTCGCCGGGGTCGCGCTGATCGGGTTCGGCGGGGCGCTGGCCGCCGCCTGATCTGCGGGGTTGCCCGCATGGTGGGTCTGAGTTCATGATGTGGGTACGACATCGTCGTCGATGCCCAGGGGGATCATCGTGTCGGACACCGTCATCGTGGTGAACACGGCCGTCGCCGTGCTCGCCGTCGTCGTGTTGATCGTGAGGTTCCGGCTCAACCCGGTGATCTCCCTCGTGATCGGCGCCGTCTACCTGGGCCTGACCGCCGGCCTGGGGGTGACGGGGACGGTCGACGCGGTCACCGGCGGGTTCGGCGACATCCTGGCCGACGTCGGGCTGCTCATCGCCTTCGGTGTCCTGACCGGCGCGATGCTGCACCACGCGGGCGCCATCGAACGGCTGGTCTCCGCGCTGCTGACGGCCTGCGGCCCGCGCGGGATGCCCTACGCCACCGCCGTCACCGTCTCCACCGCACTCCAGTCGATCTTCGTCGACGTGTTGCTGGTCATCTCCGCACCGCTGGCCCGGCGGATCGCTCCGCGCATCGGGGACAAGGGGCTGCCGCGCATGGCGACCGCGCTCGCGATCGGCCTGGAGTGCGGGATCGTGTTCATGGTCCCCGGTGTCGGTGCGGTCGCACTCGCCGGTGTGCTCGGGGTGCCGCTGGGCCAGATGCTGATCCTGGGCCTGGTCGTCGTGGTGCCGACCGTGCTCATCGCGACCGGGATCATGTCCGTGCTGCTGCGCCGCGGCTGGTGGGACCCGGCCCGCGACGAGCAGGAGCCGGTCGCCGCGGGCGTGCCCGCCGGTGCGGAGGCCCACTCGCCGGACACCGACGCACCCGAGGCCGGGAGCGCCGGGGGACAGCCCACCGGTACCGGTTCCCCGGACGGCGGGGGCACGCACGGGGGAGACGGAGCCGGGCCCGGCGGGGGCGCGGTCCCGGCCGCCGTCGGTACCGCGGTGTCCGGCACCGCGCGTCGCGAGCTGCCGCTGGCCCTGCTGTTCGGGCCGCTGCTGGTGGGCCTGCTGCTCATCGCCGCGGGCGCCGTCCTCGACGCGGCCGGGATCACCCACCCCGTCATCGCGTTCCTGGGCGAGCCGGTGATCGCGCTGCTGCTCGCGCTGATCGGGACCACCGCCGTCATCGGGGTCGCCCACGGGCGCGGCATGGTCGAGTCCGCGGTCTCCGACGGGTTCCGTGAGAGCGGGCAGATCCTGATCCTCACCGGCGTGGGCGGCTCGCTCGCCACCACGATCTCCGACGCCGGGCTGGGCGAGATCCTCGGCAGCTTCTTCTCCGCCGGCACCGCTGCCCCGCTGCTGATGGTGTGGCTGATCGCCGCCGTACTGCACGTCGCGATCGGGTCGGTGACGATCTCGGCGATCACCGCGGCCGGGGTGCTCGCCCCGGTCGCCCCGGTGATCGGCCTGGCCCCGGTACTGATCGCGCTGGCCGCCGGTGCC
Source organism: Pseudonocardia sp. SID8383 (assembly GCF_009864975.1). NCBI lineage: Bacteria > Bacillati > Actinomycetota > Actinomycetes > Pseudonocardiales > Pseudonocardiaceae > Pseudonocardia > Pseudonocardia sp. SID8383. The sequence continues at coordinate 4,706 of NZ_WWFY01000209.1, read as the reverse complement.
GGGGCGCTGTTCGCCGTCCACGTCACCTCGAACACGTTCTGGCTGCTGCAGTCGCTGCTCGGACAGTCCGTGCGCGGGACGCTCAAGACCTGCTCGGTCGGGGTCTCCATCGCCTCCGTCGTCGCGATCCTGGTGATCCTGCCGCTGTCGCTCGTCGTCTAAGGAGAGTCGTGTCGCAACTTCCGCTGTCCGGGGTCCGGGTGCTCGAGCTCGGCAACTACATCGCCGCTCCCACCGCGGGACGCCTGCTCGCCGACTTCGGCGCCGAGGTGATCAAGGTCGAGCGCCCCGGTACCGGCGACGAGATCCGCAACTGGCGGCTCTACGCCGGGGACACCTCGATGCTGTACCGGACGCTGAACCGCAACAAGCGCTCCATCACCCTCGACATGCGCTCGGCCGCGGGGAAGCAGGCCGTGCTGGACCTGGCCGCCCGCTCCGACGTGGTGCTGGAGAACTTCCGGCCCGGCACACTGGAGAAGTGGGGGCTCGGCCCGGCCGAGCTCGACGCCGTCAACCCCGACGTCGTGCTCGTGCGGATCTCGGCGTTCGGGCAGACCGGGCCGCTGTCGTCGCGGCCGGGGTTCGCCGCCGTCGCCGAGGCGATGGGCGGGCTGCGCGCCCTCGTCGGGGAGGCCGACCGGCCGCCGTCGCGGACCGGGGTGTCGATCGGGGACTCGATCGCCGGGCTCTACGGCGCGTTCTCCGCGATGATGGGGCTCTACCAGCGCGAGAGCCGCACGGACCGGCCTGCGCTGGACCGGCGCTGCATGGACGTCGCGCTCAACGAGGCCGTGTTCTCGATGATGGAGTCCCTCGTCCCCGACCACCTCGCCTACGGCGTCGAGCGGCGCCGCGTCGGCGGGCGGATGGAGGGCATCGCCCCGTCCAACGCCTACGTCTGCGCGGACGGGGGCAGTGTCGTGATCGCCGGCAACGGCGACTCCATCTACGGCCGGTTCATGACCGTCATCGGCCGCGCGGACCTGGGCGGCGACCCGGAGCTGGCCTCCAACGCGGGCCGCTGGGCGCGCCGCGACGAGCTCGACGGCGCCATCGAGACCTGGACCCGCTCGCTGCCCCGCGACGAGGTCCTCGCGAAGCTGGAGGAGGCCGGCGTCCCGGCCGGGCCGATCCACTCCGCCGCCGACATCGTCGCCGACGAGCAGTTCCGCGCCCGCGACATGGTCCAGTACTTCGACGTCGACACCGGCGGCGCCGAACCCGCACGGGTCGGGTTCCCCGGCATCGTGCCGGTGCTCGACGGCCGGTCGGTCCCGGTCCGCTCCGTCGGGCCGGACCTGGGCGCCGACACCGCCGCCGTACTCGGCGGGCTGCTCGGGTACACCCCGGACACGATCCGGGCCGCATCGGGGGAGGACGCATGAGCACCGACGGGGTCGTCCTGCGGGACGTCACGCTGCGCGACGGGCTCCAGCTCACCGGCAAGCCGCTGCCCACCGACCGCAAGGTCGGGCTGGTCCGCGCGCTGCTCGGTGCGGGTGTACCGGAGCTGGAGATCGGGTCGCTGGCCCGCGGCGACCTGGTGCCGCCGCTGGCGGACACCCTCGACGTCGTCGCCGCGCTGACACCGGAGGAGCTGGAGCGCTGCTGGGTGTGGGTGGCGACGCCGCGGCACGTGCAGAAGGCGGTGGCCGCCGGGGCCCGCAACGTCCAGTACTGCTTCTCGGTGTCCGATGCGCACAACAACGCCAACATCGGCCGTGACACCGCCGTCTCCCTCGACGCGATGCCGCAGGCCGTCGAGTACGCGCGTGCCGCGGGCGGACGCATCCAGCTGTGCCTCGCGACGGCGTTCACCTGCCCGTTCGACGGGCCCGTCGACCCGGACCGGGTGGTCGAGATCGTCGCCGACCCGCGCACCGCGGGCTCCTGCGACGTCGTCGTCTGCGACACCCTCGGGCAGGCGAACCCCGCCGAGGTCGGGTCGCTGATCGGGCGCGTCGCGGCGGTCGCCGACGGCCGTCGCGTCGCCTTCCACGGCCACGACACCTGGGGCCAGGGCGTCGCGAACGCACTCGCCGCGGTGCAGAACGGTGCGACCGTCCTCGACGGCGCGCTGGGTGGACTGGGTGGCTGCCCGTTCGCGCCCGGGGCCAGCGGCAACACCGCCAGCGAGGACCTGCTGTTCGCGCTGCGCCCGGGCTGGCTGACCCCCGCGGTGCTGGCCGACCTCGTGACGTGGTCCGAGGACCTGCTGGCCGAGCTGGGGGAGCCCATGCGCTCGGCGACGGCGCGCGGTGTCCGCTCGAACGCCCAGGCCTTCCCGTGGACGGCGGGGCCACGCTGACACCCCGCTGCGCCCGTCCCCGTCCCCGTCCCCGTCCGGGACGGTCGGTCAGTACCGCATCGCGTAGGCCGTGGGGGGCTCACCGAACATCTCGGTGAAGTCCCGGGTGAGGTGGGCCTGGTCGGCGTAGCCGAGCTCGACGGCGACCTCGGCCCACCGGACCGGGCGCCCCGCCGCCATGAGCTCGGTCACCTCGTGCAGCCGGTAGCGGCGGATCACCCACTTCGGCCCGACGCCGACGTGCTCGTGGAACAGCCGCTGCAGGGAGCGGACGCTGGAGCCGGTGCCGTGGGCGAGCACATCCACCCGGACCACTGATCGGTCCTCGGCGATCGCGGCGACCAGGTCGCGCGCCTCGGCGGCGGCCCGGTCCGGGCCACCGGCCGGGAGCCTCCCGCGCAGGTATGCGGCGAGCCCGTCCACGTCGGCGGTGACCGGGCAGACGACCGGGTCCCGACGATCGGTCACACTCGCGACCGGCGCTCCCACCAGCGCCCGCGCGGTGCCCGCCCGGAGCGCTGCACCGACCACCCGGCCGGTTCCCTGCAGCTCGCGGTGGACGTACCGGGTGGCGGGCCCGGCCAGCACGGCGGCTCCGCCGGGCTGCACGGTCAGGTGCACCTGGGGATAGGGGACGACCTTCTGCCGGTAGGGCCGGTCGTAGTCCCACTCGACGACCCAGAACTGCTCGACGAACCCGGCCAGGTCGACCGGCGGTGCCACGGTGCGCGAGCGCTGGTGGCGGGCCCGCGCCCCGGGGAGCCTGCGGGGGTCATGGTCCACGGTGGTGAGTATGCCGCGGCCCGGGGCGTGGCCGGCGGGTCTGGCGCGTTCGTCCAAGACCCGGCACCGGCCCGGGCCCTAGCGTCCCGGCCATGCACCGTCACATCGCCGCCGCTGCGGCCGCACACCTCCCGCTGGTCGCGGCCGCGTCCCGTGTCCCCTCCTCCCGGCCGACGCCGTGCGCGGGCTGGGACCTGGCGGACCTGACCGGCCACCTGCTCCACTGGACACCCGTGCTCGCCGACGTGGGACGGCGCACCGGGACCGGACCGGCGACCGACCCCGACGCGACGGCACCGATGACCGGCGACTGGCCCGCCCGGCTCGACGCCGCCCGGGACGACCTGGTGACCGTGTGGTCGGACCCGGCGACCTGGGAGGGCGCGGTGACCATGGGTGAGCGGCTCCCGGCCGCCGTCATCGGCGGGATGGTGCTGGGTGAGCTCGTCGTGCACGGATGGGACCTCGGCCGCGCGGTGGGCGTCGAGCCGGTGTGGCCCGACGACGTCCTCGAGGCCACGCTGGCCGCTGTGTCGGCGATGGCCGAGCAGGGGCGGGGGATGGGTGTGTTCGCCCCGGCCGTCGTGACCGCGCCCGGCGCGACCACGATCGAGCGAATCGTGGCGACGACCGGCCGAGACCCCGCGACGCGGTGCTGAGCCGCAGGCGTGGTGGGCCGCGGCCGGGCTCACCCCGGAGGGCGGCCGCCGAGGGTCCGGGTCAGCCGGTCCGCGGCGCCTGCCAGCAGATCCACGCTCTTCTCACACTCCGACCGGCCGAACCGGAGCGTGGGGCCGCTGATCGTGAGCGCCGCGGTGACCTCGCCCGCGTGGTCGAAGACCGGTGCGGACAGCCCCGAGCCGCCGTCGTCGCGCTCGGCGACGGTGATCGCGAACCCGTCGCGGCGGGTGTCGTCCAGCAGCGCGCGCAGCGTCTCCGGGTCGGTCACGGTGTACTCGGTCAGCGACGGCAGCGGGCCGGCCAGCACCTCCGCGGCCAGCTCGGGGGCCCAGGCGAGCAGGACCCGGCCCGCCGAGCCGGTGTGCAGCGGGATGACCTTGCCGACGTGCATCTCCCGGCGCAGCGCGTGCCGGGTCTCGGCGACGGCGACGCACACCCGGTGCCGCCCCGCCTCGGCCCGGAACAGCGACGCGGTCTCCCCGGTGGTGTCGCGCAGCTCACGCAGCAGCGGCCCGGCCAGCTCCAGCAGGTCCACCCCGCGGGCTGCGGCCCCGGCCCAGTAGGCCATCCGGATCCCGATCCGGACCCGGTCCCCGACCCGGTCCAGCAGCCCCTCGGCGACCATGTTGGACACCAGCCGCTGCACCGTCGAGGTCGGGATGCCGGTCGCCTGCTGGATCTCGCCCAGCCCGAGCACGGGGCGCTGCAGGGTGAACGCGTCCAGGATGTCGGTGATCTTGCCGAGGACCAGGAGCCGCTTCGGGCCCTCGCTGGTCATCCCGTGACCCGGTCCAGGAAGGCCCCCGCCGCCTCGCGGTAGCGCTCCCAGGCCGCCGGTGCCGGGTCGGCCTCGTAGCGTGCCGGATCGGCGCCGGCGCTCCACGACGGCGGCGTCGCGCCGCCGTGCAGCGCCCACGCGGCCTGGCGGGCG
>NZ_WWFY01000208.1:0-7964 GCF_009864975.1 Pseudonocardia sp. SID8383 | reverse complement strand
CGCCGACCCGACGGCCTGCGGGATCCGGGCGTCGGTGCCGGGGGCGAGCGCGGTCGCGGCGCTCGCGGCGGGCACGACGTCACCGACCGCGCCGTTGATCGCGGACACGGTGCCGGCGACCGGGGCGCGCAGCAGGGTGTCGTCGAGGGCGCGCTGGGCGTCGGCGAGGGTGTTGCGGGCGTCGGCGACCACGGCGTCCTGCACCGCGACGTCGGCAGGTGCGTCGTTGTTCGCCCCGGTGAGCTGCGAGCGGGCGTCGGACACCGCACTCTCGGCGTTCGCGATCGAGACCCGGCCGGAGGCGGCGCCGGTGTCCCGGGTGCCCTCGGCCTGCGCCAGCGCCGTCTGCGAGGTGATGACCTGGCCCTTCGCCGTCGTCACGGCCTGCTCGTCGGTGGCGACGGCGGTGCAGTTCGGGTCGGTCGTCGCCGCGCCGAGGCCGGACCCGCCCGAGGTGCCGGACCCGCCGGACAGACCGCCGAGCAGCCCGCCGCCGGACGGGTCGGCGGTGGGCTCCGGGGTCGCGGACGCGGTGCTGCCGCCGGAGCGCTTGCAGGCCCGCCGGTCGGTCTCCAGCTTCTCCTGGGCCGCGGCGAGCTGCTTGCGGTCGAAGGCGAGCTGGACCCTCGCCCGCTCGACGGCGGTGTCGTTCGCCGCGTTCTGCGCCCCGACCTGGTCGCGGGTCGCGGCCAGTACCGACTCGGCCGAGGCCAGCGACGCCTGCGCGGCCTCGACGGTGTTCGCGCCGGTCAGCTTGCCCAGCGACGCCTGCTGCTGGTCCAGCCCCGCCTGCGCGGCGGCGACCTGGGACAGGGCCTCGGCGTCGTCGAGCCGGGCGAGCGGCTGCCCGGCGGCGACGGTCTCGCCGACCTCCACGAGCAGCTCGGTGACCCGGCCGCCGTCGGTGAACCCGAGGTTCTGCTGGGTGATCGACACCAGCGACCCCGACGCCGACACCCCGGTGGAGACCACACCCCGGTCGACGACGGCCGTCGGCGGCGGCTGGTCCCCTCCGGTGCAGGCCGTGAGGCCGACGAGTCCGGCGAGCAGCAGGCTGCCCGCGAGCCGCAGTCGGGTCATGAAGTGCTCCTCGGTGCTGTCGCGGGCGCTGTCACTGGTGCCGCAGGGCGTCGATGGGCCGCATCCGCGCGGCCCGGTTGGCGGGGAAACCGCCCGCGAGCAGCCCGATCAGCAGGCTCACCCCGAAGGCGAGCACCACCGATCCGGCCGACACCGTCGGGGCGGGGAAGTCGGGTACGAGGCGGGGTAGGACGATCCCGGCCAGCACGGACACACCGACGCCGACCAGGATCCCGATGACCCCGCCGATGCCGGTGAGGACCATCGCCTCGATGAGGAACTGCTGCAGGATCGCGCGGCGGCGCGCGCCGATGGCCTTGCGGATGCCGATCTCGCGGGTCCGCTCGGTCACCGTGACCAGCATGATGTTGGCGACGCCGATGCTCCCGACCAGCAGCGAGATGCCCGCGACCGCCGCGACGAAGATCGTCACGAAGCTCAGGACCTGCGAGGACTGGTCGAGCAGGCTCTGCAGCGCGGTGACGGTGTAGTCGCGGTCCTGCGGGTCGTCGATGCGGTGCCGGTCGTCGAGGACCGTCGTGACCTGCTCGACCGCCTGCGGCACCGCGTCGGTGGACACAGCGCGCACGGTGATCTGGTCGACGACGTCGCCGCCACCGGTCAGGTAGGCGCGTGCGGCGCCCAGCGGCATGACGGCGATGTCGTCCTGCTGGCCGTTGGCGGCGAGCACGCCGATCACCCGGAACGAGGTGCGGCCGATCCGCACCTCCGAGCCGAGCGCGTCGCCGGCCCGGCCGCCGAACAGCGTCGCCACCGGGTTGGGGCCGAGCACGACGACCTTCGCCCGGGTCGTGGCCTGCCGGTCGTCGAAGAACGACCCGACGACCAGCTCCCGGTTGGTGATGTCGAGGTAGTCGGCGTCGGCGCCGGTCACGCCGCTGCGGACGCTCCCGCCACCGGCCAGCTGCAGCTGCGCCGAGCCGGTCACCGTCGGGCTGACCGAGGCGACCGCGGGCGCGGAGGCCCGGTCCCGCAGGGCGCGGACGTCGGCGTCGGTGAGGTCGCGCGGCGTGCCGCTGCCGCTGATGCCACCGCGGTCCGGGGTGATCTGGATCTGGTTGGCGAGCGGGCCGAACGCGTCGGCGACGAAGCGCTGCAGACCGTTGCCGAAGGCGACCAGCACGATCACCGCGGCGACCCCGATGATGATCCCGAGCATCGTCAGCAGCGACCGCAGCGGCCCGGCCCGCAGGCCCCGTACCGCGATCCGCGCGGACTCCCAGATCGTCATCGGCGCTCGTCACCCACGATCCGGCCGTCGCGCAGGGTCACCACGCGCTTGGCGAACTCTGCGACCTCGGGCTCGTGGGTGATCAGCACGACGGTGCGGCCGCTCTCGTTCAGCTCCACGAACAGGTTCATGACGTCGGTGGTCGAGGCGGTGTCGAGGTTCCCCGTCGGCTCGTCGGCCAGGATCATCGAGGGGTCGGTGACCAGGGCACGGGCCACCGCGACGCGCTGCTGCTGGCCGCCGGAGAGCTCGTTGGGCCGGTGGTCGCCGCGGTCGCCGAGCCCGACCCGTTCCAGCGCGCGCCGCGCCCGGCCCCGGCGGTCGCGCCCGCCGGCGTAGACCAGCGGCAGCTCCACGTTGGCCAGCGCCGAGGTGCGCGGCAGCAGGTTGAACGACTGGAAGACGAAACCGATCTTCTGCAGCCGGACGTCGGCGAGCCTGTTGTCCGACATCCGGCCGACGTCGATGCCGTCGAGCCGGTAGGCGCCGGAGCTCGGCACGTCGAGGCAGCCGAGGATGTTCATCATCGTGGACTTGCCCGAGCCGGAGGGGCCCATGATCGCGACGAGGTCGCCGTCGTCGACGTGCAGGTCCACGGCGTCGAGTGCGCGCAGCTCGAGGGCTCCGGTCCGGTAGACCTTGGAGACCCCCTCCAGCTCGATCACGATTCCGGAGATTACGCACGGGGCGGTTCCGGGAAATCGTCGGGTCGCCGTCGGGAATGGTGCGCAGAAATATGGCGTCACCCGATCGGGTGGAAGGTTGCGCAGGGCCGTCACCTGCGGGTCGTCGATCAGTTGATGCGGATTCATTCCCATTCGACGGTCGAGAGCGGGGAGGTGTCCCCGAAACGGCGTCGCGAATTCGTGACCACCTCGTGACCGGTCCTGCCGCGGCTGCGGCCGGGCCCGTCCGGCTACGGTGCCGTGGACCGACGCCGGGAGGCCGCATGGGCGAGCGACGACACCTGCTGGAGGGGCTGGCCGGCCCGACCCTCGCGCTGGAGGCGGTGAACCGGGCGACCCACGAGTTCACCGGCAGGCAGGCCCGGCGGGCGGGGCTGCACCCGACCGACCTGTGGGCGTTGCGGCTGCTCGACGTGCACGACTCGCTCGGGCCGACCGAGCTGGCCCGGCGGCTGGACCTGCGGCCGGCCTCGACCACCGCGCTGATCGACCGGCTCGAGGCGGCCGGCCACCTCGAGCGTGTCCCCGACCCGCACGACCGCCGCCGGGTCACCGTGCGCTCGCGGGAGGAGTCCTTCCGCGCGCGGCTCGCGCAGTGGGAGCCGGCCGTCCGGGCCCTCGACGACGTCGCCCGCCGCCTCTCCGCCGACGAGGGCGAGGTCGTCGAGCGCTACCTGCGCGCGGTCGTCGCCACGCTCGACGAGCTCGGCGCCGGGTAGTCCGGGAGCCGGAACGCGTCGACCGCGCCGGTCGGGGTGGCCCCGAGCAGCCCGGTCACCCGCTTCCCGACCGGGCTCGCGACGGCCCGGAACGCGGTGCGCAGCGTCCGGATCCCGGCCCGGGTCCGCGGGTTGGCCAGCGTCAGCGGCGGCAGTTTCTGCGCCTGCTCGGTCGCGGGCCTCAGCAGCTCCTCGTAGCGGTGTAGCGCACCCGCGGTGTCGCCGGGGCGGGAGGCCAGCTCCCCGGCCAGTACGTAGGCACCGATCAGGGCCAGGCTCGTGCCCCCGCCGCCCAGCGGCGACGGGCAGTACGCGGCGTCGCCGAGCAGTACCACCCGTCCCGAGCTCCAGCGCGGGGCCGTGACCTGCCCGACGGCGTCGAAGTACATCGGGGCGCCGTCCGGCCCGTCGCCGAGCTCGCGCAGGATCCGCGGGGCGACCCAGCCCGCGTCGGCGAAGGTCCGCTGCAGGACGGTGCGGACGTCGGCGTCGCCGAGGGTCTCCAGGCCGCGCACCCCGGACAGGAAGGTCAGCATGGCGCGGGTGGTGCCCAGGTTGTCCGGGCGCAGGTGCACCCCGCGCGAGCCGGTCTCGTGGAACCAGTTCCACCAGGCGTCGTCGTCGGCGGTACGGGGGATCGTCAGGTAGGCGCCGTACAGGCCGGTCTCGCGGACGGTGACGTCGTCGAACACCAGGTCGCGGGTGCGCGACCGCAGCCCCTCGGCGACCACGACGAGGTCGGCGGTGACCGTGGTGCCGTCGTCGAGGGCGACCCGGGCCGGGCCGTCGCCGGCGCCCCGGTCCTCGACGCCGGTGATCCGGGTGCCGAACCGGAACGCCGTGGACCCCGGCGCGGCCCCGATCAGCACCCGGGCCAGCTCGCCGCGCAGGATCTCCAGCTCGGCGGTCGGACCGTCGGCCGACCCGGTCGGGTCCATCGGGATCTCGGCGACCGGGCGCCCGTCGTCGCCGATCACGCGGAAGCCGACCTCGCGGGTGCCGGCGGCCCGCACGGCGTCCTCCAGGCCCATCCGGCGCAGGACCTCACGGGCGGTGCCACGGACGTCGATGTTGTGCCCCTCGTCGCGCTGCCGCGGCGCGCGCTCCAGGACGGTCGTCCGCCAGCCGTACGCGGCCAGGCGCAGGGCGAGCGCGGAGCCGGCGATGCCGGCGCCGGAGATGAGGGCGTGCCGGGAGGAGGCCATGGTAGTTAGATGACCGAACTATCTGGTCGGCTAAACCTGCGCGACGATCTCGTCGGCCACCCAGCGGGCGGCACCCTGCGGGAACGGGGCGGGCAGGCCCAGGACCACGTGCCCGAAGCCCGCGCCGACGGCGGCGGACACCCGCTCGCGGGCGTCCGCCGGGTCGTCGTAGGAGACGCCCAGGTGGATCGACCGGGTGATCTCCGCCGGGTCCCGGTCGATGTCGGCGCACAGTTCGTCGAGCAGCGCGCTGCGGGCGACGGCGTCGTCGAGGTCGCCGCCGGGGATGTTCCAGACGTCGGCGTGCCGGGCCGCGATCCGCAGCGTCGCCCTGGCCCGTCCGCCGATCACGATCGGCGGGTGGGCCTGCACCGGCTTCGGGCTGCCGAACGCGCCGGTGAGCCGCACCTGCTCGCCGTCGACGTCGAACGGCTCGGTCTCGGTCCACAGCCGCCGGATCACCGTGCAGGCCTCGTCGAGCGCGGTGACGGCGTCGGCGGTGGCGGCGAAGGGCAGGCCGTGCGCCTCGTACTCGCGGCGGGCGAGCGGGTGGTCCGGGCGGGACCCGACGCCGATGCCCAGGTCGAGCCGTCCGCCGGAGACGACGTCGACCGTCGTCGCGATCTTGGCCAGCACCGCGGGCGGGCGGAACCGGTTGCTGGTGACCAGCAGACCCAGACGCAGCCGTCGGGTCCGAGCGGCCAGCGCGGACAGGGTGGTCCAGCCGTCGAGGGCCGGCCCCAGCGGGTCGCCGCCGATCGGCATGAGGTGGTCGAACAGCCAGGCGTGCTCGATGCCGGGCAGCTCGTCGGCCTCCAGCCAGACGCGCAGCAGGTCGTCGTAGGTGGTCTGCATCTGGGCGGTCATGATGCCGATGGACGCTCGGGACACGGGGACTCCTGTGCGGGACGACGACGGACGATGAAACGGAACAATGTTCCGAGTACGATACGGAACAGTGTTCCGGTCAGCAAGGGAGTGTGCGGTGGGTGTGCAGCGGGAACCGGTCCGGTCCGACGCCCGGCGGAGTCGTGCCGCCCTGCTCGAGGCCGCCGCGGCCGAGTTCGTGACCGCGGGCGTCGACGCGCCGGTCCGGGCGATCGCCGCCCGCGCAGGGGTCGGCGTGGGGACGGTCTACCGGCACTTCCCCACCCGGCCCGACCTGGTCGTCGCCGTCTACCGGCACCAGGTCGAGGGGTGTGCGGCGGCCGCACGGACCTGCCTGGACGCCGGTCCGACGCCGTTCGACGCCCTCGTGGCCTGGGTCGGGGAGTTCGTCGACCTGCTCGTCACCAAGCACGGGTTGGTCGCGATGCTCGTCCACGACGACGGCCGCTCCGCCGCGCTGCACGAACTGTTCCTGGAGCGTCTCCTGCCGGCGGGGGAGGAGATCGTCCGGGCGGCGCGGGAGGCCGGGCAGCTGCCGTCCGACGTCACCGCCTACGAGGTGCTGCGGGGGATCGGCAATCTCTGCTTCGGCGCCGAGGCCGACTCCGCCTACGACGCCCGCCGCGCCGTCGGCTTCTTCCTCGCGGGCCTCCGGGTTGCGTAACCGGAACAGCGTTCCTATATTTCCGGAGGAGGCTCCGTTTCGAGCTCTCCACTCCGTCTCCCGAAGGAGCGCACCATCGTGGACTCCACGATCTCCCTCACCGTCGACGGCCGTCGCCACGAGCTGACGGTCGACACCCGGACCACCGTCCTCGACGCGCTGCGTGACCGGCTCGGCGTGACCAGCGCCAAGAAGGGCTGCGACCACGGCCAGTGCGGTGCGTGCACCGTCCTGCTGGCCGCACCCGGCGAACAGGGGCCGGGCCGCCGCGTGCTGTCCTGCCTCTCGCTCGCCGTCGCCCACGACGACGCCGCGGTCACCACCGCCGACGGCCTCGGCACCGGTGCGGACCTGCACCCGCTCGCCGAGGCCTTCGTCGCGCACGACGCCTACCAGTGCGGCTACTGCACCCCCGGCCAGATCTGCTCGGCCGCCGGGATGCTGGACGAGGCCCGCGCCGGGCACCCCAGCGCGGTCACCGCCGACCTGTCCGGCGACGGGCCGGCCGTGCTGGACCGCGCCGAGATCGCCGAGCGGCTGTCCGGGAACCTGTGCCGCTGCGCCGCCTACTCCGGAATCGTCGACGCCGTCGGTGCCGTGGGCACCGGGACGGGGGCGTCGCGGTGAAGCCGTTCGCCTACACCCGTCCCGGCGACGCCGCGGCTGCGGTCGCCGTCGTCTCCGCCGACCCGTCCGCCGCCTACCTGGCCGGTGGGACCAACCTCGTCGACCACCTCAAGCTGGGCCTGGTCGAGCCGGGCACGCTCGTCGACGTCACCGGCCTGCTGCCCACCGGGATCACCCCGACCGCCGACGGCGGCCTGTCCATCGGCGCGGGCGCCCGCAACACCGACGTCGCCGTGGACCCGCGGGTCAGGCACCACTACCCGGCACTGTCCGCGGCGCTGCTCGCCGGGGCCTCGGGGCAGCTGCGCAACATGGCGACGACCGGCGGGAACCTGCTGCAGCGCACCCGCTGCTCCTACTTCGCCGACCTCACCGCGCCCTGCACCAAGCGTGACCCCGGGCAGAGTTGCTCCGCACAGCACGGCTGGGCCCGCCATCACGCGGTCCTCGGCGCACCCGAGGGCGGCTGCATCGCGACCCACCCGTCGGACATGGCGGTCGCGCTGGCCGCGTTCGACGCCCGCGTGCACGTCCTCGGCCCGGACGGGGAGCGCACCGTCGCCGCCACCGAGCTGCACCGGCTGCCCGGCGACGACCCGGGCCGCGACACCGTGCTGGAGCACGGGGAGCTGATCACCTCGGTCGAGCTGCCCGCGCTGCCGGTCGCCGCGCACTCCACCTACCGCAAGGTCCGCGACCGCGCCTCGTACGCGTTCGCGCTGGTGTCGGTCGCCGCGGCCCTCGACGTCGCCGACGACGGCACCGTCCGCGACGTGCGGATCGCCCTCGGCGGGGTCGCGCACCGGCCGTGGCGGGCGCGCCGCGCCGAGCAGGCGCTGCTCG